>NZ_JABERK010000044.1:0-55085 GCF_013004315.1 Acinetobacter sp. ANC 5378 | reverse complement strand
ACATACAAGCGTGTCGAAATCATATAGTCAAAGGCTGATTCTGATTCACAGAAGCGTAAATGCTGCAATTTGCCTGTGGCATCATCGATAAAGACTAGCAGACAGCATTTAGCGGCTCTTCCTTGGACTGACCCCTGTTGAATACAGAAATCAGTCCTTAAAAACCGCCTAACTTACTGTCTAACTTTTGGGGGTCAGATCAGGAAGTTGGGCTTTTTTATGATTGATCAATTACTGTGTAATGCAGGTTGCAGACAATCTTAACGATCTTCCAGATGGTAAATATAATCGATTATGTTCTGACTCATGATTTTAAATTGAGTTTTTTTTAGGCACATAAAAAGATTCATCTGCATAACAGCTGACTCTGTCGATTATGCCTAATTTGAACCAGACATTTGTCTGAAACAATTTCTATGCATTGAGTAACTTGGGTTTCAAATAGGCAGAGAAATCACTTTATTTTACTGATGAAATATAAATGCTTAAAAAAGCAACCAGAGTTGTCTTGGCAATCAATAGTGATATGGCGAACATAGTAAAACTGTGATCAGACATATAAAAAATGATGAACTGGACCGATCTCATCCAACACTATGGTTATTTTGCCATTTTGATTGGCAGCTTCTTTGAAGGTGAAACTGTTCTTATGCTGGGAGCCTATGCTGTACATCAGCATGTCTTTAATTTCTGGTTATTAATTATCGTTGCCATGTTGGGTGGGTTTTTAGCTGATCAAATCTATTATCAGATCGGTAGGCACTATGGCATCGACTTTATTCAAAAAAAGCCAAAATTGGCGCAGAAGTTTGAGCAATCAAGCCAGTTTATTGAGCATTATCCTGTTTTGACTATTTTTCTGATGCGGTTTGCCTGGGGGTTGCGTACGATTTTACCCATTTCGATTGGGATTAAAGGCTATCCTTTATTGAAATATATATTGGTGAATATCGTTGCCTGTTTTATTTGGGCATTTGTGGTTGTGAGTGTTGGCTTGCAGCTAAGTCATTGGTTGCATGTGTTTTGGCAGAAAATTTTACCTTATCATCAAGATTTTTATATTGTAGGAAGTGTTATCGCTTGTATTTTCATATTGCGTATTACATACAGCATCTGTGTTTATTGCCACCAAAAATAATAATTTAAATAAACAGCATAAAAAAGCCCGCAATAATGCGGGTGGTTAATCATGTGAAAACCAGTTAAATATAGTAACTGGTCTTGGTCATCAGTTTGGAAATTGCCGTCATGGTAATACGCACAGGGGCAGGTAAATCCACACCGCCAGCATTTAATGCTGTATCTCTATGATGCAACTCATCTTCATTCATCTGTACCAAAATTTTACGCGAACGTTCATCTTGTTCAGGCAACTGTTTGATATGGTCTTGTAAATGCAGACTAACTTGACGTTCAGTTTCAGCCACGAAACCTAGGCTGTATTTATCGCCGGCAATTCCTGCAATGGCACCCATACCAAATGATAGACCATACCAGACCGGATTTAATAAGCTGGTATGGCTATCCAGTTCTTTTAAGCGGTCTTCACACCAGGCCAAATGATCTTGCTCTTCAATCGCAGCCTGTTCCATTTCACGGCGTACATTCGGGAGTTTTGCAGTCAGTGCCTGACCATGATAAAGCGCTTGTGCACATACTTCACCGCTATGATTCACCCGCATTAAGCCGGCAACATGACGTGCTTCACTGACACCAAGTTGGGTTTCCACAGCACGGCCGGGATTTTCACGATGTGAAGAGGTTGTTCCCGGAACCAAACTGCGAAGCGCCTGGTCAAACGAATGAATAAATTTGTCGATACCGGTATATTGACGCATAAAATTAATCCTCTAAAGCTTCGTGTTGATGTGCTGCAAGTATGGGCTTGAGTTTAAACAAAAGCCATGTAGTGAAAATGGCGCTGAGAATAGCTGTAATACTGAAAAGTATTTTAATATCAATATTGAATATACTTAAGATGATAATGGAAAATATAGCAGAGGATACCATGAATACGGCATTTAAGATGTTGTTTGCTGCTACTACACGCGCACGATGTGAGCGAGGAGAAAAGGCCTGCATCATGGCATATAGAGGTACGATGTAAAAACCGCCACTAATGCCGAGTAATGTCACGGCAAGCATCACATGATAATAGCTCCAGCCTTGGGTAAAGACATCTTTTAAACCCAACATTTCACCGCTACGTTCAGGTACAAAAGCCAAACTGGCGGCCAGATAAAAAGCAAAAACGGTTAGGCCGATTGCACCAATCGGTACCATCTTTAAATTAACCTCTGTACCGCCAATTCTACGGCACAATAATGAACCTACACCAATACCGACAGAGAAGAAAGTTAACAGCAGACTGACGACATTTTCAGAGGCATGCAAATTTTGTTGGGTGAGTTGTGGGATCTGGGTCAGATAGGTGGCGCCATAGAACCAGTACCAGGAATTACCCAATAAAATTAGAAAGATAATGGGTAAGCTTTTGGCATATATTAAAGTCTGAAAACTGGTTCTGAAAAAGTTCCAGTCAATTTGAATATCAGGTGAGGTTACATTTTGCTTTAATACAAAGCGACTGGAGGTGTATCCGAGAACAGCAATGGTGACCACCGTCAGGCTAATCCAGAACAGATTGCCGTCTGAAGCAGAAATCACTGCACCGCCTAAAATCATACCAACCAAAATGGCAATGGATGTGCCAGACTGAAACAAGGCATTTCCGGACATGAGCTCATTTGGCTTTAAAATTTCAGGTAAAATAGCGTATTTAATTGGCCCAAAGAAGGTCGAATGCACGCCCATCAAAAATAAAGCCGTTAACAATAGCCACAAATGACCCAGTAAAAAGCCAGCAGAGCCAATCAACATGATCACAATTTCAAGTATTTTAATCCCACGTACCAGTTGTGAACGTTCATACTTATCTGCAATCTGTCCGGCTGTCGCAGAGAAAATAAAATAGGGTAAAATAAACAATAAGGCCGCAAGATTATTCAGTGTACTGACGCTGGCATTTTGTTGATTGATCCAACCATAAGTAATGACCAGTAACAATGATTGTTTGTATACATTGTCATTCAGTGCACCGAAAAATTGAGTGATAAACATCGGTAAAAACCGACGTGTACCTAAAAGATGTTCATTTTTTTCCATGGTTTATGGGCTTCATTAAGTTTTATTAAGAAATGTGAGCATTTGGTAAAACACTATAAAAAATCATGTATTATGTTTTAAACCTATACTTTAGTGAAAATTCCAATAGATTTGAGTTTGTTAGCAAGCGATTATTGGGCATTTCCATTACAAATATTATATTAGTTTAGAGTTCTTTATGCTTTCAAAACTGAATTTTAAAAAGTCGACTCTTACACTAAGTGTCAATTCCTTCATAGCGTGGGAGGATCAACATAAACAATTTTGTTTAAGTCTCTTTTTAACATTACTGGCACAACAAGGTTTTGCACAAGTTGCACAGCCTGATACAAAGGTCACTCAAACAGAATTTGAACAACAACTCAAGAGTGAAGCTGTTAAACAAGGTATGGGCAGTACCGAAGAAATAGAAAAAATTGAAAATTTTCAAGAAAAACAAGCTGTACCTGATAGTTTGCAAATGCTACAACAACAAGAACATGCAGGACAGAATTTTGAAGAATTTAAGCCCATCGAATTTGATGATTTAGAAGAACTGCCCATCACGCCAGTCAGCCAAGCGATGGCAGATGAAATTTTTCGTGAGGCTGAAGATGCGAAAAATCAAGCCCAGCAATATCGTGCAGGACAAGTTACAGAAGTTGTAGTTTCTGATGCAACACAGCAAGAACTGGTTGAAATCAATCATGCGCCTGTAAATGTCGATCAATTGATGTCGAGCATTCAAGACGATAGCAAAATTGTGGTTGAAGCCAATGAATCAGGAAAAACATTACCTGAATTGAGTGTGGCGGATGAAATTGAAGAACCCAATTTCTTTAAACGCTGGCTCTATAAAATACGACCACCTCGTCAATTGAATACTGCGAAAGTTGCGCGTATTAGTGCGGATGTCGTGTTCACGTCAGCTCAAAACAGCAGTGATGTTTCAAACAAAGCTTATGCTCAAGCACTGCAAAATTTCCAAACTAATCTTAAGGGGAAGCTTTCCAGTTTTACCCAGGAATCCTTTGGTGATTTTCCTTCGGCGCTGCCACAATTAAGAACCATGTCGAATCAGGCAGCACAGGCAGTGGGCTTCTATAATGCTAGCTTTAAATTTGAAAAACTCAGTGAAAACCGTGTTCGCGTCAGAGTAACACCGAATGAACCTGTGCAAATTAAAGAACAGAATGTCGAGTTTAGTGGCGCAGGTGAAAAACAGGCACAGTTCCAGGTCATCAGTGTGTTACCCGATCAAGATGTCGGTGATGTTTTCAACCATGGTTTATATGAACAAACCAAAACCCGAATTAATGATGCCGCGAATAATAATGGGTACTTTGATGGATACTGGCGTTTACATGATGTAAAAGTTGCCCAACCGCAAAATACTGCAGATATCAATTTACGTTATGAAACAGGTGATCGTTATAAATTGGGACCTGCTGAATTTCGGATGAGTGATCCCTCAAAACCCTTGCCGATAGACTTGGATGTATTGCAAAGTATGGTGTCATGGGAAGATGGAGCCGATTATACTTTTTGGCGGGTCAACGGTTTAGCCAATAACTTAACCAACTCACGTTATTTTAATTACACCTTGGTGGATGCTGTACACCCCGATCCAATTGAAAAGCAGTTAGAACTTCCACCAGATATTCAAGCATTGGTCGATCAGCAAAAAATATCAGAAAATGAAGCGAGTGTTCAGGACAAAAAGCAGGTCGCTTCTTCAAAGGAAGTCACTCAATCAGTTGTGGATGAGACACAATTCGCAGGTAAAGCAGATACAGAAGGCGATCAAAATCTGCGTCAAATGAGTGTAGAGCAGGAAATCAAACAATCTGAAGAAGAACGCTTAAAAGCTCAAGCACGTGAAGAAAAGAAAATCCCGGTGATTGTGACTTTAAATGCAGATCGTCTAAATAGTGCAGAATTGGGTGCAGGTTATGGTAGTGATACCGGTGCACGTGTCCGTGGTCAGTATCGCCGAGCCATTGTAAACCGCCGTGGGCATTCATTTGATGCTAACGTAGAATTATCTCAAATTCGTCAGTCGATTGACGGTCATTATAATATTCCCTATAAGCATCCACTGAATGACTATATCAGTCTGGTGGGCGGTTATGAGCGTGAAGAACGTGATGACGTTGCACAAGGTAATGGATTAATGATTGAATCTGCTGTGGCGGGCGTGGATCGAATTATTAAAAGACCACGCGGAAGTTGGCAACATACTTTCGGTTTGCGTTATCGTCTAGATCGTCTTACACAAAATGGCGTGGTAGATTCTGGAGAAATTCCTGATACATTTTTAGCGAATTCGAATGAGCAGCAACAATCCTTATTATTGGGTTATGAGGTTGCTCGTACCACCAGTGATAAGCGGGTCAATCCAGGGAAAGGCTTTATGCAAACTTATAAAGTTGAACTGGGCAGTGAAACTTTATTATCCGATGCGGATATGGCTATTGTGAATGCGGGTTGGCGATTTATTTATTCATTAGGTGAAAATGATAACCATCAGTTTGTGGGACGCGGTGACGTAGGTTATATCTTTGCACAGGATTTTACTAAAGTTCCTTATAATCTGCGTTATTTTACCGGCGGTGACCAGACTGTTCGCGGTTTTGATTATAAAAGTTTATCACCTGAAGAAAATGGATTTAAAATTGGCGGACAAGCTTTAGCTGTAGGTTCTTTAGAATATAACTATCAATTTAAAGAAGGTTGGCGTGCAGCCGTATTTAGTGATGTAGGGAATGCGTACGACAAAGATTTTAATACACCCACCGCATATAGTGTCGGTTTAGGGCTTCGTTGGGCATCGCCAATTGGTCCAATTCGTATTGATGTCGCTTCAGGTATTTCTGATGACGATCATCCGATCCGTATCCATTTCTTTATTGGTTCACAATTATAAATTTTAGGTTTTAGAGAGCATTATGGCTGAAGTAGAACAGCAACCAGAGACGGAAACCCCTCAACCGAAAAAACGTCGTATTTTGAGGAGTGTATTATTTACACTGCTCATGGTGTTGGTTCTGCTTATTGCTTCCTTCGCTGTGATGTTTACTACTGATAAAGGCAGTAAATTCTTACTGGACCGTGTTTTACAAAGTCAAAAAATTATTCATTATGAATATGAAAGCGGTAATCTTTTACATGGCATTATTCTAAAAAATATCCTGGTCACCTTAAAACCTGTGGACGTTAAAATTGATCGTGCCGATGTGACTTTGGGTTGGCGCGCAATCTTAAAAAAAGAAATTCATTTGAATCGTGCCGATGTACGTAATCTGCAAATTATCACCAAAAATCCACCGAGTGATAAACCGTTTAAATTCAATGAAATCCGTTTACCTTTTGTTTTGCTCTTAGATACTGCTGATGTTGACCATCTATTGATTAAGACTTCATCTGCTAGCGTCAAATTCAATGATATTCACTTAAATAATGCACTTTGGTCGGGTACAGAACTTAAGTTTGAAGATTCTCGCATGAATATGGGGTATCTTTCAGTCAAAAATGCAACTGGAGATATGAAATTCGAAGGAAAATATCCTTTAAATGCTGTTGGTAATTTAAATATACCATCATTGAATAAAAGCCTGAATATCCATGATATTAAAGTGGTGGCTAAAGGTTCTCTAGATACCATTCAAGCAGGTGTGGCAACCAATACGCCTGATTTGTTAACCGGTTGGGTGGTGCTACATCCAGTGCGTAAACATGTGCCGATGTTTGGTGAGTTGCAGTTCAAGAAATATCACTGGCCATTAATCACTGAGCAAAAACTGTTTACTAAAAATGGTGTGGCTAAATTCAATGGGGATATCAAACGCTTAAATATCGATGTTGCGACGGATTTAACTGGCAAAAATATTCCACAAGGGCAATATAACGGTAGCATGCATACCGATTTGGTCCATCAGCTGGATATTAGCAATTTAAATGGTAAGCTGATGAGTGGCGCCGTGAATGTCGCAGGTGTAGTGAGCTGGAAAGACCATGTCACTTGGGATATGACGGGTCGCCTGGACAAAATTAATCCTAAAGACAAACTGATTCCACAAATGGTAAAAGATTTTCTGCCGCCCAGTCTGGATGGAAAAATTGCTTCTAAAGGTAGCCTCGAAAAAGGTCTGCATTTGACTGGATTGGTGGATTTTGACCGTTATGAAACATGGAACCTTAAACTCGATCAAGATGAGCAAAAAGGTAAAAAAACAAATCCGATGCTACTGGATGTTGCCTGGAAAAATATTGACCGCGCCGTACCCTATGTAGGCTGGTTAAGCAGTAAATCGGGTGATGTTCAACTGGCATTGGTAGAAGGTAAACAGGATATTCATGTCGCAACGGCTGTCTCTAAACATGATAAGGGCATGTTGCCTGAAGGCCTATATAAAGCACAGCTTAATCTTAAAAATAATAATTTAAATGTACCTAATTTTAGTGTTGTGGCCGGTAAGGGCAGCTTAAACGGAACTGCAAAAATCGAGTTGCCGACTGAAAAACGTCAATTAAAATGGAATGCCAGTGTTAATGCCAAAGATTTTAATCCGCAAACAGTGGTCGAGGCTGCACCTGTTAACTTATTGAATGGACAAGTCAAAGCCAATGGTTTTGCAAAACCAAATCAGCAGATTATTCATTTAGATGCCATTAACTTGACCGGTCGTCTGGCACAGCAAAACAACAATGAAACCGTTCGCTTAACTGGACGGAGCACCGCAGCCATTTTATTCAACGATCAAAAATCAGGTGGAGCGTTTAAAAGTTTTGCTGTGAATTATGATGGTGCACTAAATGCAAGTAATATTCAGGCCAGTGAAGGTTTGCTCAAGTTTAAAGTTTCAGGTACACCGGAACTGATTAAAATTGAGGAGTTGCAGCATTCAGGTATTGCAGGGAAAATTTTTGCCAGTGGTTTGGTCAATCTTAAAAATGGCATTGGCTGGAATGTAAATGCTTCCCTGGTTCGATTTAAGCCGCATTATTTTGTCTCATCTGTAAGTGGTGAATTATCCGGTAATGTGAAAACTGAAGGGGTTTGGTCAGATACCTTAAAACGCATTAATATCGAAAAATTAAATTTAGCCGGAATCATTAATAATAAACCTGTTCGCGGAACAGGCAATCTGGCAATGGTCATTGATTCAAATCAAAAAGGCTTCCTCCCTAAACAATTTGAAGCCAATAATTTGTATCTGTCCTATGCAAAAAACCAGATTCAAGCCACAGGCAATGCGCAAAACTTAAGATTAAAAGTTAATGCACCTGCCTTGTACGAAATTTATAGCGGACTTCGCGGTCGTGCTTATGGTTATTTAAATGTGCAATCACAGCCACGCTTGCAAGCTACTGCAAATCTGGCGGTCGACAACTTTGGTTTTAATAATTTATTCAGCGTTAAAAAGCTACGAGTTCAAGGTGAGTTACCAACTTCAGAACTCACTCCAGCGCTGATGACGGCGAAAATGGAAAGTTTACGTAGTGGTTCACGTGAAATTCAGCAAGGTGAAATTTCACTGGCAGGTACTCGTAAAGCTCACATATTGAAAGTTCAGGCAGAAAACAGAATTTCCAAATTTTATGTGCAATTGGCGGGTGGCTTTAATGCCCAGAATGATTGGCTGGGACAAATCCAGAAAGGTGATTTTGACTCTTTGCGTGCTCGATTAGTGCAACGTCAAAATGCCTCTGTGATTTACAGTACTGCAAAATCTGAATTATTTGTCGGTGCACATTGCTGGTCGAGTCAGCAAAGTCAATTGTGTTTCGATCAACCGATTCGTGTCAGCAAAACCAAAGGGAATGTGTCGTTTATTACCCAAAATGTCGATTTAAATGACTTCGCTGCATTTATGCCAGAAGGTTTGGCGATTACCGGTAAAGTCAATGGCTACACAAAAGTGGCATGGGTCCAAGGTGCTAAACCGAAAATTGATGCAAGACTGGTAACACGTAATGGTGTGATTGGCTTGGCAGCTGAAGATCCGCAAGATGTCGGTTCTACATTAAGTTATAACGAAATTGGCCTTATTGCGAAAAGTGTGGCAGAAGGTTTGCAAGTTCGTTTAGATGTAAAAACCCCTGACATTGGTACCGGTTATGCCAATGTCATTATTGATCCTTATAAAGACAGCAAGCCAATGCATGGTGAAGTGGCCTTTGACCAGGTACAACTCAAAGTCTTTAAGCCTTTTATTCAAGATGTTCGGTCACTTGCAGGAACCTTGTCTTTTGCAGGAAAAATCGCAGGAACGCTGACTCAACCTTTATTTAATGGTGAAATGCGCCTGAAAGATGGTGCAATCAGCATGATTTCATTGCCTGTGAACTTAACTAATATTCAGGTTTATTCATCTATTCGACAAGATCATGCCAGTATTAACGGGGCATTTAATAGTGGTCGAGGCGTAGGTGCATTAACGGGTAATGTGGACTGGAAAAATGATCCGCGTATTCAACTGCATTTAAAAGGCGAAAACTTACTGATTCGCCAAGCACCATTGATTACCGCTGTGGTTACACCAGATTTAACCTTGGATGTCTTGCCGTTCAAGAAGAAATTAAGCTTAAGTGGTAAGGTTGAAGTACCGCGTGCCTTAATTTCTATGCCTGAAGCTTCAGCACCCGTGATCAATGTGTCATCGGATGTACGTATTGTTCATGCAGGGCAAGATCAGCTCGCCATATTGCGAGCGGCTCGACCATGGGATATTCGTGCAGATGTCATGGTTGATTTAGGTAATCAAGTCATTTTCCAGGGTTTTGATAGCCGTATTCCAATGCTTGGGCGTTTATATTTATCACAACGAGGGCTTGAAACTGCTATGCGTGCCAATGGTGCAATTGGTGTTAGTCAAAAGGTGAAAATTGAAGCTTATGGACAAAGTCTGGATTTGAACCGTGCAATTGCGCGTTTTAATGGCCCTTTATATAACCCAACTCTAGATATTGATGCCAATAAGAGCGTGCAAGGCAGTACGGTAGGTGTGCGGGTTACCGGAACTGCAACCAGTCCGAATATTCAGGTCTATAACGATGCTGGTTTGTCTGAACAAGAGGCGTTAAATGCAATACTCACTGGTCGTATTAATGAGGGTACCAGTGGTATTAGTCAAACTGAGGGCTTTAAGTCTGACGTAAATAATACCATTGCTGCTGCAGGGATCAGTATGGGCTTGGGCGGTACGCGTGCCTTGACCAATCAGATTGGACGTACTTTTGGTTTAAGTAGCTTGGCGCTGGATGCTCAAGGAACAGGCGATGATACCCAAGTCAGTGTGACCGGTTATATTACGCCAGATCTGTTTATTCGTTACGGTGTAGGTGTGTTTACACCGGTGAACAAATTGACTTTGCGTTATCAAATGAACAAAAGACTGTATTTGGAAGCAAGCCAATCCTTAGAACGAGCAATAGATGTGTTCTATAACTGGCGGTTCTAGCAATACAAAAATACAATATTTGTTAAGTTATTGTTATTTTTAAAATTTTAATGGTATTTATCTGCACTTTAAATCGTGGTGTAGACTATGTGTAGACTGTTGAGTAATTTCAGGCTTAAAATGCAAGTGTCGAATTTGTATTAAAGCCTGAAATGAAACTCAACAAATCTAATGTTGATGCTATTGCATTGGCAGAAAAAGGACAAGCCATCCATCGCGATTCGGATTTGATCGGTTTTGCTGTACGTGTCACCACCAAAAGTAAATCGTATATTGTTGAGCGTCGTCACGAAGGTAAACTTTTTCGTGTGACGATTGGTAAGACAAATGAAATCACACCAGTTGAAGCAAGAAAAAAAGCTCAGGCTGTTTTGTCTGATATCTCCAATGGCGTTTATGAGAAAAAGAAAGATGCGCTTAATGGGATAATGACTTTAGATCAAGCATTCAAACTTTATCTTAGTCAGCGCAAACTTAAGCCCCTTTCAGTGGTTACATACAATCACTCGCTCGATACTTTTTTATCTGACTGGAAAGAGAAGCCAATTTTTGACATCACAAAAAAAGATGTGTTTGAGCGCTTTATTCAATTAACTGAATACAGCCCAACTCAAGCAAATCTAACTTTGAAAATGTTTGGTTCGATCTGGCGATTTGCACAGATCCATTGTTCATCCGATGAAAATCCAATCCTTAAACATAATCCTGTTGATGTAATCCCCGCAAAACGAGGGTGGAATAAAACCAAGCCGCGTACACGCCATCTAGACGAAAGCAATATCCACACTTATTACAATGCCGTACTAAATTATTTTACTGAACGCTCTCTTTATGAAGATGCTTCAAAAAATGCCACACGCGACCTTGTGCTGTTTATTATGTATACAGGCTG
This sequence comes from Acinetobacter sp. ANC 5378, assembly GCF_013004315.1. Lineage (NCBI taxonomy): Bacteria > Pseudomonadati > Pseudomonadota > Gammaproteobacteria > Moraxellales > Moraxellaceae > Acinetobacter > Acinetobacter sp. ANC 5378. Next base: position 43,586 of record NZ_JABERK010000044.1, on the reverse strand, counting down.
TCGTCGCAGTGAAGCACAAACATTAAAGTGGGAAAATGTAGATATAGAGAAGGGCTTATTTATCTTTAGAGACCCTAAAAACGGTGATGATCATTTATTGCCAATGGGCGACCACTTGTTTGAAATCATCAAACAGCGGTATGAATTAAGAGCAAATGATTATGTATTTCCAGGTTCTGCTTTAGCCTCATCAGCTAAACATGTATCTGGCGCTCAAGGCTTACTAAGAACGATAGGTGAGCAAACCGGTATTCAAATTTCACTTCATGATTTGCGAAGAACTTTTGCAACGATCTGCAATAACTTGGATTATGGACCATACACAATTAAGCGCTTACTTAATCATAAATCAGGTGCCAGAAACGATGTGACTGGTGGTTATGTTCAAGTATCTATAAAAAAATTACGGCTTGCAATGAATGATATTGAAGCCGTATATCAGGGTAAACTCAACTGCTTCGACTAGGAAGCAAGTTGAGCTGTATTCATGACTGTTTGCTGACTTTGGTACGCAAGCACATCTGACTTTTTATAAGTAACAGCTCTATTTTGGGTGCTCAATTGAAACAGCGAAATACTGGGTGAATCAAAGCAATGAGTATCACTCAAATCCAATTTTTTTTCCAAATATGAGCTGTCAAGTTGCTTATATTTTAGATGACCTTCGCACCGCAATTGCTGACCATGAACGTACAGATACATGCTCTGACATCCGCAATCACATTAGCCCAAATACAAAGGTGAGCGAGAGATGAAAAAGCAAGTTACAGAGCGCGATATTCGCCTCCCTCAATTTCAAGACGCAAAGCTTGAAGATTTGGAATTTGATGCATCTGGTGAAGTGGTTCGTAAAGATCGTTTTGAAAGAGCTATTCGAAAAATATCAAGCATGTTACATGGCGTAAATGGATTGTCACCACGTGATAGTTGGACGTGTGAGCAGGTAGAGGGGTGGTTATACCAATTCTATGCTTGGAGTGATGGACGCACAGCAACTGCTCGTTCGATGATCAAAGTCCCTAATTTTAAGAAAATGACACAGGCACAAAGAGAGGAAGCTCTTTCTGAATACATGCTGCTTCAAGAAGAAAGCAAGTCAAAGCATGTAAATACTATATGCAAGATTGATGATAATGAGGCGCGTGCTGTACAGCGTTTGGTTTTGGATATACAGGGACGATCCGAGATATTGGACGATTGGCTGAATGCTATTATTTATCGCTATTTTTTAAATATGAAATGGCCCGAAATGGTGAGTAGCAACCGAACCCAACATGATGCCAGAATGGATGTTAAGTGTGGACTGGCTGCACTTCATAGCCAGTATGGATTTATTCAATATGATCCAAAAAATAGAAAAGACGATACCGCTTGACCCTGCGCAGGCAATATGGCATATTTGTGTTACAGTAGACGCAGTGTAAGTAAATTGCTGTGTTAGATAAGAAGCTCATCGAAAGGTGGGCTTTTTTGACATTGTTTATTCATATAAATAAAGGATAATAACTTTTTTCTTTTGAGCTTTAATAGAAATGGCAATTCTAACTGTCAAGAAATTAGATGATACTCTTAGTGAGTTAGCAGTTGACGGCAAAAAACCTGAAAAGATTTTGTTAGGTTATAAAGCATATGGCGACCTAATGAATAATCGCAGTTTTTTTGAGGAAGTAGCAGGATCAGCAATGGATCCAAACAAACGAAAATATAAAAATATTAAAATTAAAGTTACCCAAGACGAATACCAGTTTGAAGTGAAGTGTTCAAAATAATAGATTGATATATCAAAGAAAGCTCGGTCATTTGATCGGGCTTTTTTGTTGCTTATTGAACAGTAACCATGTTATTAAAGGTTTATTGTTTTTAAACAATAGTTCTAATTCAGCGCAAATGGTTAGAAAGAAGCTCACTTAGTAATAGGTGGGCTTTTTTAATGTTTAGAATTTATTGTATGAAAAGAAAAATAACTCAAAGTAAACGAGTCAAAACAGTTTCTCTATATTTTCTATACTTTGTAGTCAAATTTTTGGTGATATTTTAATCTTGCGAATACAATAAAACGCATGTAAAACGAAGAAAATGACTGCAGCACCGGCCCACTTATTTGAAGGAGTAAGTGGGCTTTTTAATTGCCTGAAAGTTACCTGTCAAAGCGCGCCAGATTTTAATTAGGTTGAATCACACCAGAATCAGATCAGTTGTGAATTAAACGTGATATTTATCAAAAAATTACGAAATAAATTGATTGATTGAATAGCAAATACCTAGTAATTTTTCCATTAGGTTAAATGAGGTTATAGATCATCTAACTGAGCGAATCGATTGACACTCGGAAAGACGAGAATTACCACAAATGCTTACAGAAATGTGAGCATTTTTAATGCCCCGAGAAATGTTTTTTGTGTAAGCAATATCGGGGCGCCCAGATTCTAATTCCCTAGAATTCACGGGAATTTAATTATAAAAAGAAATTTACCCTGCTGATGGTACCTTCACAAATGAGGGGTAGCATATTGTTGAAGTCGCTAAAATGGTGAGCTTTTTTAATATTTAATAAATCATTAATTAAGTTTTTTTAATAATTTGATTTAATTAATATTGTTTTAATTTTTGGTATATTATGCCACTGGAAACTACTGGATTAGTGTACAAAATAGCAAACAGAAACTGCTGTAGTTTCTGAATGACCTTCCAAGGTCCTTAGTTTATAGGCCCACCTCGATCTTTCCCTGAGTGGGCTTTTTTTTGTCAGGAGAAAAGTATGTTCCGATTCTTAATGTGTTTATTTGGTCTTCATGGTGCAACTGAGGTTGAATACACAGTTAATGATGAAGAAATCAAAGAATGTCGGGATTGCCTAAAAGAAGTTAAGTGATTATTTATTAAGCCAAATATTAGATATATTAAACAAATAATTACATTCAGATGCACAAATCATCTGCTAGGATGTTTGCACATAAAAACAAGTAAATAGATTTTTAGGCATGACATGGGCCTGTTTAACTTGGGAGAGTTGAGCAGGTTTTTTTTATTAATATATTATCCAAACTTGCCGGACGTATTACGGCACATAAAACCCCGCTCAATATGCATTATTGGTGGGGTTTTTCTTTTCTTATTGGTGGTGACCATGACAGATACAGTACAAGCTAAAAAAGATTTGCAGTTCTGTTGTGATGAACTGAGTAAATATCAGAACTTGAGTCGAACTGGCTTAAGACATAGTGAGCTGGTCGCTATGGACAATATTATGATTCGCTTAAAAGAACGTATTGCTAATTTGCGTACGGTTTTGCATGCGTGATGCTAGATGATTTGAAGTAGTGTTATGAAGATGGGTTGAATTAAGTTTTGATGATAAATTATAGGGCTAAATTACCATAAGGCACTAGAATGAGAATTATAGCTAAAGATCAAGATACAGGTGAAATAATAGAGTTTATAGCTGAAGAGGATGTTAGCGATGGGTTTCTGAATTTCTTCTACCATGATCCAGAAGGAAATTTTTTACGTTCAACTACTCGTCCTTATAAAAAACTGCCTAGAAACTCAGTAGTGCCTAATATGAGTTTTATTATTGGTGACAGGACAATCTTGATCATTGAAATAATAGAATGAAATAAAGCCTCCTCCGGGAGGTTTTTTAATGGGTGGTGTCATGGATCTAAAACTCTATAAAGACTTAACTGACAAAGGCCCCATTAAAAATAAGCCTCGCAATAAGCCACTGCCTAAAGCTGGTGAAAAATACTTAGAAGCATTCGAGCGATTTAAAGAGATCCTTGATCGCATGGAAATCAAGTACGAAGAATATTTTCATTTCAAAAGTACTAAACATTGGCGCTTTGATTTTCATTTGATTGAGTATCGAATGCTGATTGAAATTGCTGGTGGTCCTTGGTCGGGTGGGCGAAAAGGGAAACTTAAAAATAAAGCTTGGAGCATAATCGCTACGATCATGCTGAAGAAATGGGTTATCGATATCATCGTTTTGAATGTGCTGATATTGATATGGGTCGTGCAACTACCTGGCTTAGAAATTTAAAGGCATCTTATGGAACAACAATTCAGACCATTCCCGCCGACGGATCTGATTGATCAGGCTGAGGAAGAAGAAGCAATACGCTTAGCGCCCGCCGTAGATCTAAAAGAATGGGTAATTAAGAACTGGCTAACGATTGGCGGTGAATTGCATAACCCTGATCATGATCATATTGCTGAGTTACTGCATGACAATGAAGAGTTTCTTGCATTCGCTTGGGCATCTTCTGCTGCCGTAGCTAAAAAACGTATGGTGCTTGGTCAATGTGAAAAGGTCATGTTTAACCAGGGCGGATGGAAAAAAGCACGGCAAGAACAACAGATGCGAGATTGGTTCGGCTTTATTCCTCAGTACTTAATCACTGTAGATGCGGCATTTTGCGAACAAACATCTGATCGTGAGTTTTGTCGTTTGATTGAACATGAGCTTTATCACATCGGTGTTGAACGTGATGCAGAGGGCGAAATCATTTACAGCGATCATACCGGTCTACCTAAGCATTATTTGGCTGGCCATGATGTGGAAGTGTTCTTTGGTGAAACAAAACGATGGGGTGCGGATGAGTTTGTAAAACGACTTTTAGAAATTGCGAAGAATGCGCCATTTGTTTCAGAAACTAATATTGCTGCGTGTTGTGGAACGTGTGTGATTAATTGAGCCTAAGGGCTCTTTTTTTTGCCTATTTTGTTTTACGTAGTTTTACAAAGAGGTAATTATGGCAACACTAGCGATGAATGCATGGGTGGTTGATGGAGTTGATGCTGAAAAATCTACACTTCAATTTGGTGGCGACACCACTAAAACATTCACTTTTGTAAAAGTGTTTGGTGATATTAATCAGGCTCACGTCTACAAAGGCATTCGTGTGGGTGAGCTTGGCTTAAGCATCGCGACCACTGGCAAAATTACAGCGACATTTGGTTTGGTGGGTACGGACTTCGAAAAAGCAGTCTCAAACCCTGTGGTCGACCCATTACCTGCAGACGATGCAGTTTTAGTATCAGCATTAAACGTCAACACAATGATGGTGAATGGTCAAAACACCGTTGGCACAGCATGCGTACAATCGGTTGAGCTAACAATCACAAACAACCTGTCACCTTATCGCTGTATTGGATCTGGCAAGCTGTCAGCTCAAGGCTATAACGACAAGATGGTTGATATCACTCTGGCTACTCAATTCATGTTTACAAGCCAGTCAGCGACATATATCCCATATGTGAAATCACGTGCAACCATGCCGCTTGAATTTGCAATTGAAGATCCGGCAGGCAATAAATATGATTTCAGCTTCCCCCAGTTAGAAGTGTCTGAATCATCTCATCCCGACGGTGGTGGTGATGATGACATCATGCTCGATGTGTCATTTGCTCATATCAAAACATCACCAGTCATCACTCGCACATTAAACGCATAACAATAGCCGCCTTCGGGCGGTTCTTTTTGGGATATAAAAATGGAAATCGTAATTTCAAAAGATTCTCTTGCCGCAGAAAAACATCCTTCAGAATGGGTTCCTCATCCTGATGGTGGTGAATATTTAATTGCAGGTATTGACCGTCCTAGCTTTCAATATATGCAAAGCGATTATCAGCAAAAAGAACAAATGATCCGAAGTAGCGGCATCCCAATCACGGATGATTTTGTGCATCAATCCAATATTGAATACAGTAGCTTGATTGGTAAATATTTAGTTCTTGGCTGGCGTGACACACCTATTAAACTCGAATACTCGGAAAAGAATGCCGCTGATTTGATGGCCTACGGCAAAACTGCTGACGATGAAAGCTATGGCATGAAATTGGCTTTATGGGTAACGAATCAAGCCAGTATTATTCAGGTTCGTGCCAGTCAGAAGAAAGCCGCAGTACTGGGAAAGTCATCGAACTCCACGAGTACAGCGAAAGATACGCAGGACTCAGCGACCACCAAAAAAAGCAAAGGCAAGCGCTCGGCTTAGAGATTCCAGATCAGCCAAAATATGACTATACAGCCTATGCAATACTGAGTGCTTATAACACCATTGCTCGCGCTAGAAAGTATGAGCAAGGTGTGCCATTGGCTTTGGGTGCCACCGAGATTGGTGCATATATTGAGCTGTATGAAGTGCCTTGTGAATTACATATTTTGGTTGAGTGTGTATTTGCCTTGGATAACAAGCATCTGGATAAGGCGCATAAGCGGTTGAATAGTCAGGTGAAGAAACCATCTTAGGGTGGTTTTTATAAATCAGCTTGACTATAAAGTTATTGGTATTACATATAAATATGTAGCACAGCGCTTGCAAAGCAAGCACAATTACTCAATAATACATGTACCGCTAATTATTAGCGGTCAAGTATTAGTCATCCATCCCTATTTAAAGTGTTAGTTTATGTGTTTAACTGAGATTGAAGCTAGGCATAAGCTTAGAGAATTTGCTGAAGACACTAGTAAAATCAAACTCTCGAAACATGTCAGGGAAAGGATGAAAGAACGATGTATCTCACTCAAGCAGATTATTTGCTGTTTTGAACATGGGGATATAACAGAAGGTCCATATCCAGATACTCGCGGTGATTGCAAGTTAAATGTAACAGTTCGTACTGCAGGCGAATACATTACAGCAACTGTAGTGATAAAAGGCGAGGAAGATGGGGATTTTTCAATCGTAGTTACTACATTTAAAGAATAGGTTCAATTATGTATCACTATGAAGAGTGTGGTTTGAGTAATGTTTGGCTACAAGATGGTTATAAAATTGAAGAAGATGAGCTGTATGGTGAATTAGTATCAATTTCATCAGTAAATAATCTTCACAATACTATCGGTTTGTATTTAATCAATGAAAAACCTGAGCTAAGTGGTGAAGAAATTCGTTTTTTACGAAAAGAATTAAATCTTTCGCAAAAAAATCTAGCTGGTCTGATTGGTGTTAACGAATCAAGTGTTCGCAACTGGGAAACTGACCGTGGCGATATGAGTAAACCTGCAGACCGTTTCTTGCGTGCTTTGTATAAAGAGCATGTTCATGGTGGTGGTGAACTTAAAGAGATGATTGAGAAACTTAATCATCAAGAGAGAGTTCATGCCTCTGATAGTATAAGTTTTTCATATAGTCATAATAGATCTTGGAAGCACAACGAGCGTGAAGCAAGATAAAAACAGACCTCCTCCGGGAGGTTTTTTAATGCTTGATAAATAACCTAATTAAGATATAAATGAAGCTTGTACTTTGAAATGAGAAAGTTTTAAAAATGATGGACTACAGCAAAATCGAAGAAGAAATCGAAAACATGGAATCAGGGCAGAAAAAGCCATTTGGTGCACACTATACTACTGAAGAGTTTCAAGGGGTTTATAAGTTCCTTTTAGAGTTGCAGAGTGAAGGTATTATTTATGTAAAACCTCATACAGAATCCCAGACAGGGCTTAGACAGGTTGATGCGGCTTTCGTGACAAAACTATAAAGTATTCAATAATAATTTAGTTATGTAAAAACAATAATTTATTATATAAGTTGAATATACAAATAAATTATGAGGTTGATATGCCTGAATGGTTGGAGTTTAGATTAAATAAGATAGATTGTGCTTTTAGAGAGTTCCCAAAGCTTAAATACCGATCATTATTTTATTTAGTGCTGGTGATTCTGGCTGCATTTTTCTATATGCCTATTTTGAAATTTGCGCATGGTTTTAATTATTTCGGGAACTATCCACTTCAAAATTTCATTGCTGAAAATGCAAGCTGGTTAGTTTGGGGGCGATTTGTTGTTCCATTAACCCTTGTCTTATTTTTTTATTGGGATATTTCAGATCGGCATGATGAGAAATATTTGAAGAAATATAGGCAGTTGCCAAAATGGATTAATTAAAAAAGCCTCCTTCGGGAGGTTTCTTTTTGCTCGATAAATTAGTATCTTGTCTCTAATAATTAAGGGGGTGGATATGTCTTTAAAACAATGTAAAGAATGTGGGAATCAGGTTCCAGCATCTTCCATTGCCTGCTGGTAGTCCTTCCATAGTTTGCCACCATCTACTAATAAAGGTGCAATCGCAGTTAAATCAGAACCCATAGATTCAAGATAGAATGACATTTCTTTTTGGTTTACGCCTGCTTCTTCTAGCTTATCAACATAGGTTTGCAGTGCATCAATGCCGTCCATTTTATTCATTTCTTCAGCGAGCTTTTTGGCACCTTCTGCGCCATTCTCAGTTTTGACTGCGATCTGCTCAAAGAAATCTACAGCACCGCCTGCACCAATCGCGTTAAATTCACCAATCTTCTCGTTAAAGTCTTTCAGCATGTCGGCTGTCTTTTCTTGCGACACACCAAAAGTTTGAGCGGCACCCGCCAATCCCTGAAAGTTGGCAATAGATGTATTTGCAATCGCTGAAAATTGTGCAAGCTCAACATTGCTTCTAGCAACCTCCATAGCCATGTTTGCAAGGTAGCCACTTGCCACAGCAACACCACCAACAAAAGCACCTGCAAGTGACGCACCAACAAGTAATGCACCACCACTTAAACCAGATAGTTTTGTAGATAGCCCTTGCACATGTGAGCCAAACTTCCCATCGTTTGCAGCTTGAGCCATTGTGTTTCTTAGCTCACTCATCTTCCCCGATGTGGTCTTTGCTTCATTTCCTGCTGTCGAAATACTTTTAGATAAATCATCGACTTTTTTCGCTGATGTTTTTGATGTGTCCCCCGCATCAGAAATTACTTTCGCTGTATCTTTTACCGATCTTTCAGTTTTATCACCTTGAGTCTCCACATCCTTTAATGACTTGGTGACATCATCCGTGCCTTTTTTTGCCTTGGTTGTATCAATGATAATTTCAAGGCGTGATGTTTCAGTCATGAGAGACTCCTAATTTTTAGGCAATAAAAAACCCCGCTTTCGCGAGGTCTGTTAATAAGTTCTAAACTTTACATAACGACTAAATCCTCACAAGCCAAGAGGCTATTGAGAAATCTATTGAATTGACCTCTCAAACAGAATCACTTCAAATGCAATTTGGCGCATTGAAAAATGAGCTGGCTTCGCAGGTGATGCCAATTCTAAGCACACTACTTTCATACTTTATGGATGGATCGACTGAAGGTGGACGCTTCACTGGCGTGATTCAAGGTATCGGGATTGCTGCACAAGGCGTTGGGATTGCAATTGTCGGGCTTGCAACCGGTATTAAAAACCTTGTTGAGTTGATGTCACTGGTTGTTAATCAGTTTAAAACTATTGGCACAACGGCAGTAAATTTTGCTAATGCTGATGGCATTAAAGCAAAAGGCTCTGCATTACACAATCATCTATCACTTTTATTGTGATTGATGAACCTGAAGTTGCTGAAAGTGTGCCGGAGCAGTTTCTTGCAAATGATCTACATAAATTTTGCTTGATGCTTGAAGGTAGCAGTCTTGAAGCCACAATCTCTCAACAGCAAAGCATCATCAATAACGAAGTTGGTGTGATCTACCAAAGCACAGATTGGAATTTTGCGCGATACAGTAAGCAATATCGAACCATCTTGCGTGGTCCGGAAGAGTTATATGCATACCGGCAATTTCTATTTCGTCGCCGTGGAAAATACCGCCCCTTCTGGTTGCCGACCTACGAAGCTAATATGCGCTGTAAAAGCACCGGGTTTATTTCGTCGGTACTGTTGATTGAGTCTGATCAATACAAACAGCTTGCAGATCAGCGCAAGCATATCGCGATCAAAAGCAATAATACCTGGACAGCTCACACGATCACTGCATCAGCCATAGTGTCGGGAAGTACTGTTCAGGTCACGATATCACCAGTATTAAATAAAAACGCATCCTCAATAGAGTTGATTTCATATCTAGGTTTGCATCGTCTTGATGCGGACTCGGTGGATATTAACTATCAAGGTGCCGGTATTGCAGAGGTATCTGTACCTATTTTAGAAATAGGAGTTTGAAATGGGCATAGCTAAATTTTTTCAATCACTCACCAACTCTGCTGTTCGCCGTGAGCTGTATGAGTTCACGCGGGGCGATGCAAAGTTTTACTACACATCAAGTGACAAGTCTGTTCAAGATGGTGAAATTATTTATGAAGCCATTACGCTGACACGCTCATCTATTGACTCAAGTAGTGATCTGGAAAAAAACTCGATTGATATTACCTTCGCTCTCAATAGCAAATTTGCTCAAGATTGCCTGCGTTCAGCACTTGAAGAAAATATCTTGGTCAAAGTGAGTAAATTGCAATTTGGAAATATTTCAACTTTGTGGCAAGGCCGTGTGACCGCTGTAAAACCTGATGGTGTAGAAATTACGCTTAAATGTGAAACGGACTATACAAGTTTGGGTCGTGCTGGTGCTCGATATAAATATCAGCGTACTTGTTGTCATGACTTGTATGGCAACGGTTGTAAGTTAGACAAGTCGCTTTGGGGTATTCAGACAACGATTAAATCTGTCGATAAATTGAATGTTGAACTCCGTGATCTAACTGAAGGCGATAATTATTTCAGACTTGGTATGTTGCAGAGCAATAATTGGGTAAATGTTGCGATTGAGTCAAGCTCAGGGCAATCAGTTACTCTGATTCGTCGCTTAGATACACTTGCAGATCAAGTCACCACCGATGAAGAATTGCTTGCATACAGCACTACCAAGCAAGCTTTAATTGATGCTCAAAATGCAGCATCTATTGCTCAAAGCGAATTAGCGCAAGCAATTTCAGATCGTGATGCTTTAGATCCACTAAGTCCGACTTATGAGCAGGACTTATTGGATGCTCAGGCATTGGTTGATCAAAAGCAGTTAGCACTTGATGCTGCAATTCAAAATACTGCAGATGCTCAGGTCTCATTTGATTTAGCAGCTCAATCAGTATTTTTTGTGATGGTCTATCCGGGATGTATGAAGTCTTTAAATGCATGTCATCGATTTAATAACACGGACAATTTTCTCGGCTTTTCATACATGCCAGAAGACAATCCAACGACCACGAGGATTGTGTAATGTGGAAGTATCTTAACGTCATAACACTGGTTACATCTTTATTCACATCGTTGCTAAGCTCGCTATACAAGACCAAGGCCGCATCCATGCAAGCTGGCGACCTAGTTGCGACAGCAGCCGATGAAGGTGGATCAATCCCTGTGATTTTTGGCACTTGTGATGTTGCACCAAACGTCACAGCATTTTTAGCCGGTACGCCACAGGCAATCAAAAAATAGGTGAGTCATGGAATCACAAAATAGCCCGCACAAAACGGGCTTTATTTTTGTTCATCATATACGTGCTTGCAGCATGTGTACGATCAAAGCAAGACGCTTTTTTTTGAATCACGGCTTAACCAATGCTGAGATACAAGATTTTTTCGATAACGGAATGCCAATAGCGCGTTTTGAGAAATTGTTTGGCCATGATGCGATGGCGCAGCAAGTGATTATGAGGGCTAAAGAAGATGGCTAAAAAGAAAAAGCAGACAATTGGTTATAAATATTTTGCCAGTGCTCATTTTGTTTTGTGTCATGGTCCAATTGATGCCATCACTAAGATTTCATTCAATGACAAAGATGCATACTTGAATGAAGAAAATGCAAATAAAACGATTTATATCAATAAGCCAAGCTTATTTGGCGGTGATGAACAATCAGGCGGTGTTCAGGGCAATATTGAGCTGTTATTTGGACGTGCAGATCAGCAAAAAAGCAGTACTTTACAGCGTATTTGCGCGAAAATTTCGAATGCCTTTGGTGGATTGATTTCTGCTTATCGAGGGGTGTGTTCTGTTGTTTTTGACAATGTTTATATCGGCACGGCACCAAACTTGCCTGATTCTAAGTGGCGTGTAAAACGTATTCATACTCGACACGATGGGCAGGTTCAATGGTATGACGAAAAAGCGGAAATTAATCCCAATATTTTTTCAGGAAAAATTGATTCTCAGTATAAATATGTCGTGAAAGATGGGTTTACAATGCTGTCTCAGCTTGCGCCATATTCTGCCATTGACTTTAATGACACTGAATGGAGCATAGCACAGGGCCCATTTGGCTATGTTTCAGGATCGGGGTTACCACAGGCAAATACATTTGTAAGTCCTTCGATAGGGCGAGCAATCATGATACGTGAATATTTTAATATTACGAATCCATTAGCTGTTGGTAATTTAATTGTAAGAATGAGACATGATGATGGCGGTGTATTATTTTGGAATGGTGAGCAAATAGCACTTTCAATTGATGATTACTACAACAGCACAGCAACTATTAGCACAGACAAGTTTCGGGCAGGTCGAAATATTCTTTTTGCAGCAGCTGTAGATTCAGTGCCTGCTGGTTCACCGTCTGGAATTTACTTAAATTTAAGTTATGAAGCAGAAACTAATAGTGCGACTGAATCTGACATCAATCCTTCACATATTATTCGTGAATGTTTAACCAACAGAGTATGGGGCATAGGCGTTGCAGAATCCAATATTGATGATGCATCTTTCAAGAAAGCAGCTGATATTCTCTATGACGAACAAATGGGCATATCTATTAAATGGACAGATTCAACTTCAATCAATGAATTTGTTGACAACATTAAAGAGCACATTAATGCGCAGCTGTATCTAGATCGAGTGACAAACAAATGGAAGCTTTATTTAATTCGTGATGACTATGATGTTGCAGATTTACTTTCACTTGATGAAAGTAATATTCGCAATCTTGATTTTGAGCGTCGAACTTTAGCGGAATGTGTTAATTCAGTCACTGTGACCTATTGGGATCGTGAACGTGCAAAAGATTCAACTGTGACAGTTCAAGATATTGCGCGGATTGCTCAACAAGGAGGTGTGATTTCACAGTCGATTGACTACAAAGGCTTCACAAATAGTTATCTGGCAAGCCGTGTTGCATTGCGTGACTTAAAAACACTTTCAAGCACGTTAGCATCAGTATCATTTGATGTAGATGAAAGTTTTTCGGAAGCCTGGCATGAGGGTATGCCATTTAAACTTTCTGATGAAAGTTATGGACTATCTGAATCTGTAATGCGTATTCGTACAATTAAGCGCGGGGATGGCATCAATAACACGGTTTATGTTGAGGCAATTGAGGACTCTTTTAGTAGTCCGATGCAAAGTGTCATTGAATATGTGCCGCCGATCACCAGTGGCGATAGTACTGCAAAAAATGCGACATCTATTGCATTTGAAGTGCCATACATCGAACTTGTTGAGCAATACGGTCAAGATGAAGTCGATGCAAAACTTTCCAATTATCCTGAACTTGGATATGTCGGAATGGCAGCAATACGTCCAAATAACCAACATATAAATGCAAGTTTATATGTGGATTCAGGCGCAGGCTATGATGAGAGAACAACCTTAGATTTTTGCCCTAGTGCTTCTTTGAAAAATGACATCGGGTATTTGGATTCGAGTTTTGAGCTTGAGAATGTTGCTGAGTTTGAACTACTTGAAGTAAATCATCGAATCCAAGTGAATGATGAAATCATAGCTTTTGTTAGCTTTGATGCAGCAACAAATGCGATTACTGTGAAGCGTGGATGTTTCGATACTGTGCCTCAAAAGCATGCTGCAAGTTCAAAAGTATTTGGATGGGATAACTATTCAGGTATTGATGGTTTAGAGTATTTAAGTGGTGAGGTTTTGTCGCTTAAAGCCCTTACTCTGACAGGATCTGATGTGCTTGAACTCAATGAAACTACTGCACATAGCCTGACTTTATCGAGTCGTGCGATTCGCCCATATCCACCTGCAAATGTGAAAATTAATGGTCAGTATTATCCACAAGATATTGAAACAGATTTTATTTTGACATGGACTGATCGCAATCGCTTGCAGCAAACAGGTGGTGTACCGCTGTCGTGGTTTGATGCAGCAATCTCTATTGAGCCAAATACGCAAACGCATTTAATCCTATCTCAGCTTGATGAAAATTTAATTGAGTCGGCAACATCAAATGCAAATGTGACAGGTGCAACGAGTTACACAATGCCGATTTCAAGTATGCAGGCCGATACTCGTTTCGTGAAAGTTACACTTAAAACGGTGCGAGATAGTTATGAATGCTTACAACCATTTGAATACATTGTTGAATTATCACAATTCTTCTCAGCTCCTTATGACCTAACAGTTGAGTTTAAAAATGACTAATCGCTTAGAATTGAATTGGAAATTGGATGGTTTTGTTGATGAGCAGCGTTATTACCGCTCAGAAATACTGATTGATCCTGAAAACTTGCCAGCGCCAAAAGCTGTTTTAGCCGGGGATACTAGGACCTATATTGATCCTGCGATTGAAATTGGGAAAACTTATTACACGCGGGTTAGCTCAGCAAAAAATGGAGTCGAGAAAATTAGCGATGCGCTAAAAATTTATGCTTTTAATCAAAATCTATTTAAGATCAATTCTGACTTTGATATTGATTTTACAGATAAAACAGGGAAAGTTTGGAAAAAATATGGAAATTCCGTCGTTTCAGGTGGGGTGTTGCGCCTTGATGGTAGTGGTGACTACTTAACAATACCAGAATCAGGTGACTATCATTTCGTAAATAGCGAGGATGTCACAATTCGCTTTAAAGTAAAGCTGAATGCGTTTAATAGCTCAGGTATTGCAACTGTTTTTTCAACATATAAATACACAACAGCAGACCTAAACTATAGCATTCGCATCACAACAAACTCGATTTTAATTGTGATGTGGTCAGCACAAAGCCCAACTTTCTCTTATGCAATTCCACTCGGTCAAGAAGTGGAAATATCTTTTGAGCGTAAAAATATGATTTGGCGGGCATATGTTAATGGCTCTCAAATAGGCACATCTTTCACGCAAACATCAAATTATACTAAGTATGAAGTTATGTCATATTTGGGCTCAGCAGTGGGAGAGGGGTATGGGTCAGGTCGAGATTTGAACGGAACAATTCGTAATTTTCAAATCATAAAAGGACTTGCTGTTGGTGGTGGCCAATCAATAACACCTCAGCTTTAATATCAACGGATAGCGCCTTCGGGTGCTTTTTTATTGCCAAAATTTAAGGGGGCGCAATGTCAAATGCGACACAAATAGCAGATGCTTCGGGGCCAGTAGCAACTACTGCAGGTACGGGAATCACAATTATTTCATGGTTTGCAACGTGGGATTGGGGGTTTCTAGTCGGTGTGGGGATAGGTTTGGCCGGTCTGCTGATTAGCTTTCTAAACTACTTATCTAATCGTCAATTTCAAAAGCGTAAAGATCAGCGTGAACAAGAGCTGCACGAAGTTCAAATGCGAAAAGCACTGGAGCAATGCAATGTCCAAAACTAAATATGCAGTCGTATTATTAGCAGCTTCGGCTGCTTTTTTTACGGGCCTAGAAAAGTACGAAGATAATGTGTCGGTGCCATATAAAGATATTGGCGGTGTTGTGACGCAAGGTATCGGCTCAACAACCAAACCAGATGGCACCAAGATCAAAATCACAGATCCGCCAATCACGCGAAAAACTGCACTTGAATGGGCAAAAGCACACGTATCAAAAGATGAGGTTGCTTTTCGTAAATCACTGCAGGGTGTGAAATTGTCTCAAGTTGAATATGACACCTATTTGGATTTTTCATACAACTTCGGTCAGGCCAACTGGAAGCAATCCTCTATGCTTCGCAATCTCAAAGCAGGGCAATACAAACAGGCATGTGATTCATTATTGAAATGGAAATATGTTGCTAAGCGTGATTGTTCAGTGCGATCTAACAATTGTTATGGCGTTTGGGTGAGACAGGCTGAGCGCCATTCAAAATGCATAGGGGCGCAATAAATGCCAATACTTTTAATACTATGGAAATTTAAAACATGGATCGCAATTGCGGTCCTTTCTCTTTTATGGCTTGGACAAATTGCATATACCAATCATTTGTCCGGGAAGCTGAAAGATGCCGAATCCAAATGCCAAGCGAAAATTCAAAAAATTGAACAGCAACATTTAAAAGCTTTGGCTGAAAAACAAAACCAAATTAACCAGGTGAGCGCAGATTATGAAACAGAAAAATCAGCACAGCATAGACAGGTCGAAACAGTTACACGTGAAGTGCAAAAGATCATTGAGCGTCCTATTTATCTCAACCATTGCATTGATGATTCTGGGCTGCAGCAACTCAATTCCCTTATCGCCAAAAGTCCCGGCTAATCTGCTTCAACCTTGCGATAATTTGCAGCAGCTGGAATCAGGTCAAGGCAAAGCTGTTATTTTATGGTCCATAGATACCGTGGCGAAATATAATGATTGCTCAGCCAAGGTTGATGCGTGGATAGAGATAGGAAAAGCCCTCAAGTGAGGGCTTATTTATGAGAGATATTGATTAATAATTGCACTTATACCAATCTTTCTTGTTATCCCATATTACACGTCCTGATTCCAAAGGGGTCTGATTGTAAACCACACCAGGACCTGAGCTTATGCCGCCATTATGATTTAACCATCCTTTAATATTAAGTTTAATATTTTGGTTACCATTACCCATACTTTCTAAATTAGCAATAACCCGAGCATTTTGAATTTCTCTATATTGTGGTTGACCTAATACAATCATTCCAGTGTATTCATTAACATTCGTGTCCTTACATACAGTAGCCCCAATATCACTAGCTTTAGGTGCATTCTTTAGCAAATGCTGTTGGTATTGCTGTTGAGCTGCAATTTCACGTGTTTTTTGTGCTTGAATTACTTTAAGTTTTTCTTTTTCATTATCTTCTTTAATCGATTTATATATACGTAATGTCGTGTTATCTAAAACATTTGATGATAAATATATTCCATCTGTAGTACGTGAAGTTTCCTCGATATTTACAGCCCATTGATTTTTATTATTTTGACATTCATAACTTCCAATATATGGAGAGTTCTTGATTAAAATTGGATAGAATCTTCCACCTTGCGCAATACATAATGACTGAAAATATTTATAAGGGATTATTACTTGATTTAAATTAGGTTTATATAATCGACCAACACCAGCCGAATCTCCATTAAGCCTTTCACCATTAATCAATTCTTGAGGTGAATTATATTTTTTTACACTTTCTGGGGTAATTGTTCTCTCAAGTGGCATTCCTAAAATTGCTTTATCTAATGTGGTGCATCCAGTCATTACAAGGCAAGTAGTTAGGCTTATTAAAGTAAATTTTATATTCATTCAGAAGCTCTTTAGTGTGTTGTCAAAGTCTTATAGAAAACGGTATTAGTGTACTAATTCTAATCAATTCTTTGTAGTTAATTTATAAACAAATTTTTTCGTCATTTATACTCAATATGCCAGTTCAGCTAAAATAATTCTGCGTTAAACTCATAGGGTCACCTGACATTCGATATTATTGAGTACACCATTACCAACAGTGAGCTACTCGAAGCTTGCACAGCAGAATATCGAAGCATGGCAGAAAAAGCAGATGGCCACGCAATTGATGTCGAAAGATTAAGTGAAGCTTGGCCAGAAGAAATAGCCCTCAAGTGAGGGCTGATTTTTTGCAAGGTAAACGGTGTCATTAAAAAAAATGTAGACTATATGTAGACTGTTGAATTGTATTTGTAGACTGATAGTATGAGTTAGTGCGAAGTATTGCAAATAATCATTATAATTAAAAACAGTCACTTATGCTTATTTATAGCCAAATAGAATGAAGTTGAAATAGTATTCTCAGAACTGGCGGTTTTAAAACTGATAATTATAAGAATTTCCCTATATTGTTTAATACCGCCTTCGGGCGGTTTTTAAAAGTTTGACTTAGATATAGATACACTCTTGCCTAAGCTAATCAGGCTAATAAAGAAATATAAATAAAAATTGATGAGAAGATTGTGAGCTTGAATGATTAAGATTGGATTGAGAATATGAGTTATTTGAATGATTAAAGATACTATTTACGAATTAAATGTTTATACAAAATTCATGTGTGAAAGCATACGCTAAAAGAATGATAAATCTAAAAGGGTAGAGTGATAATCAGGTTTTATTTATTGGTAGAAAAAAGTATTTTTATAATGTCCAGATGTGCAAAAGCGAGAGTGAACTCTCGCTTTTTACTCTTAAACTATCTTACTGATGTAAGAATAATTTTAGAATTATAGTGCTACGATGTTTACAGCATTCGGGCCTTTTTGACCTTGAGTGATGCTGAATTCAACTTGTTGGCCTTCAGCCAAAGTTTTGAAACCAGAGTTAGCGATTTCGCTGAAATGAGCAAAAACGTCAGGACCGTTTTCTTGTTGAATAAAACCGAAACCTTTAGTTTCGTTGAACCACTTAACAGTACCTTTAACAGTATTAGACATAATACAATCCTATAAACTTTAATATTTTTTGGTTTATTTAAAAACCGGGTGTTAACTTGAAAATATGAATGGAACTTTAAATCTGAAAAACGAAGGATTATGACTAAAACTGCGAAATACAAAAAGATTTACCAGAACAAAACTATTTTTCTAGTTGAGATAAAGAATACAGGCATCTTTAAGAATGTGCAAGTTAATATTTAACTATTGATGCTTTTTATACCTGGTATTTGTAAGTAAATAATTATTTTCAGTAAATCAATAATTTATCTTTTGGTTCTGATGATTTTTTTATCGCGTTAAAGTCATGCTTGGATACTATTTCATAGATTTAAACCACTTTATTTGAACTGCATTTGAAAAAATGACTTAAATTTTTCCAGATGGGTCATCTTACGCATTATAAAAAAATACCTACATCTACATACTGACTTTAAACAGTCCTTATTAATATTTTCATGGGTTTTATGATGGTGAATTTAGGACTTAAACAGGGCAATGAATGCCTACATGCGTTATTTTTCAATTAAAACTGAATAAAGTTTGCTTTGTAATGGCTTAAGGCGTATAAAGCTAACTCGTTGATGCGGGATGGAGCAGTCTGGTAGCTCGTCGGGCTCATAACCCGAAGGTCGTTGGTTCAAATCCAGCTCCCGCTACCAACGAAAGAATAAAGAGTTTATAGCCTAATCTACACAGATTAGGCTTTTTTTATGCCTTTTGTTTAAGTTTAAACTCGGGTTTTTCCCTATATAAAGGAAGCATTATTTCGTATTTCCCTTAACTTTGATTATGATAGAGGGAATAGGAGAAGGTTCATGAATAAGTTATTCACTTTAATGCTGTTGGTTGCTTTGGTGGGTTGTACTGAAAAAAAACCATTAACTGCTGAAGAGCAGTGGAAAGGCTATTGTACAAGTGTGGGAAATGCTGCAAATACAATTATGTATGATCGTCAAAATGCAATTGATAAAGCAGCTGCATTAGCACATGCCAATAAAATTGAAGATGCAACGACAAAAACATTCATCTTGGATATTATTGAACAAGTCTATGCATTGCCATTAGCTGAAATTACTGCAGATCCACAAGCAAGCCGCAATCAATTCAAGCAAAAAATCACAGAAAAATGTATCGCGACTCCGCACGATAAAATGCCAGACTACAAGCCGTTCTAAAGAACGGTTTTTTTATATTTATCGTTATTTAAACATCTGAAAATAGCCTAAGCATGGTCAGCATAAATTGTGACATTTAAGTAAATCATAAATATAGAAAAGCTTATATAAATAGTGAATAATGAAAATAACTACAAAAAAACTAAGGAGCGCTATATGGACGTTGTGGGTTATCTACATAATGCAGACTTGCTCTTAGAAGATGAACAGGGTGTTGTGGTGATGGGCGGAAGTCACTACGTACTCAGTTTGGGCGATAAAGTCTATCTTCGACATATGATTGATCAAGAAACGAAGCTTTATCAGGTTCATATTTCATTTGCCAGCGCAGAGCATGCTATGCTTCATGAGGATGAAATTCAGGTTAAATTTGAAGGCTGTCGCGATGATTTACGTGAATACATGAATGCAACGACAGTCCACTAAGGTTGAATGTTTTTCTTTAAAAAAAAAGGGCAACATTTAGGTTGCCTTTTTTATGTATGAGTTTTAGTCAAAAGTTAATTATTATCATCATTAAAGGTGTACATTGGGGTGGGCTTGATTATTGAGTGATCAATATGGGCATCATTTAGATACTAAATAATGGACATCATAAAGAAACACTCTACTTGCATTAACTTTTAACTGGAATTTTAGTAAAATTTTGCAGTCCATATTATTTGTGAAGCTTTATAGAAGCTGGAATTCACAGGTAATTTTTTAAAAAAGAGGAATAACACCGTGCTAGAAGCTTACCGCCAACACGTTGAAGAACGTGCCGCACTCGGAGTCCCACCGAAGCCACTTGACGATGCTCAAACAGCTGACTTGGTTGAACTATTAAAAAATCCCCCAGCTGGTGAAGAGGCATTTTTAGTTGATTTGCTAGAAAACCGTGTTCCTGCAGGTGTTGACCAAGCTGCTTATGTTAAAGCTGCTTTCTTGGCTGCTTTGGCAAAAGGTGAAGCAACTTCTCCACTTATTTCTAAAGAACGCGCAGTTTACTTGCTAGGTACTATGCTTGGTGGTTATAACGTTGCGCCTTTAGTTGCATTGCTTGATGATGCTGAACTTTCTGCACTTGCTGCTGAAGCGTTGAAAAAAACCCTTCTTGTATTTGATGCGTTCCATGACGTTGCAGATAAAGCGAAAGCAGGTAACGCAAACGCTCAAGCAGTTATGCAGTCTTGGGCTGATGCTGAATGGTTCACTACACGTCCAGACGTTCCATCTGAAATTAAATTGACAGTTTTTAAAGTAACTGGCGAAACAAATACAGATGACTTGTCTCCAGCTCAAGATGCTTGGAGCCGTCCAGACATCCCATTACACGCAAATGCGATGTTGAAAAACGAACGTGATGGTATCAACCCTGAAAAACCAGGTGAAGTTGGTCCATTAAACCAAATTAAAGCGCTTATCGCGAAAGGCAACCAAGTTGCTTACGTAGGTGACGTTGTTGGTACAGGTTCATCTCGTAAATCTGCAACTAACTCTGTACTTTGGTTCTTTGGTGATGACATCCCGCACATCCCGAACAAAAAAGACGGTGGTTACTGCCTAGGTTCTAAAATCGCTCCAATTTTCTTCAACACGATGGAAGATGCTGGTGCGTTACCGATCGAGATCGACGTTGCTAACATGAACATGGGCGATGAAATCGTTCTTAAGATTGATCATGCTGCTGCAAAAGTTACTGCGTCTAAAGACGGTGCGGTAATTGCTGAAGCTGACCTTAAAACTCCAGTTCTTCTTGACGAAGTTCGTGCGGGTGGTCGTATCAACCTAATCGTTGGTCGTGGTTTGACTACTAAAGCGCGTGAAGCTTTAGGTCTTCCAGTTTCTACTTTGTTCCGTACTCCGGTTCAACCTGCTGCAACTGGCAAAGGCTTTACTCAAGCACAGAAAATGGTGGGTCGCGCTTGTGGTCTTCCTGAAGGTCAAGGTGTACTTCCAGGTACTTACTGTGAACCACGTATGACAACTGTTGGTTCGCAAGATACAACAGGTCCAATGACTCGTGACGAATTGAAAGACTTGGCTTGCCTAGGTTTCTCTGCTGACCTTGTTATGCAATCTTTCTGTCATACAGCTGCGTATCCAAAACCAGTTGACGTTCAAATGCAACACTCGCTTCCTGATTTCATCATGAACCGTGGTGGTGTATCTTTACGTCCAGGTGACGGTATTATTCACTCTTGGTTAAACCGTATGCTTCTTCCAGATACCGTTGGTACTGGTGGTGACTCGCATACTCGTTTCCCAATTGGTATTTCATTCCCAGCGGGTTCTGGTCTTGTAGCGTTTGCTGCAGCGACTGGTGTTATGCCACTAGACATGCCTGAATCTGTTCTTGTTAAGTTCAAAGGTAAAATGCAGCCTGGTATCACTCTACGTGACCTTGTACATGCAATTCCTTACTACGCAATTCAAGCGGGTGACTTAACTGTAGAGAAGAAAGGTAAGAAAAACATCTTCTCTGGTCGTATCCTTGAGATCGACTTAACAGAAATGGAAACTGACTTAACTGTTGAGCAAGCATTCGAACTTTCTGATGCTTCTGCTGAACGTTCAGCTGCTGGTTGTTCTATCACGCTTTCTGAAGAGAAAGTTGCTGAATACCTTCGTTCAAACATCACTATGTTGAAGTGGATGATTTCTGAAGGTTATGGCGATGCGCGTACTATGGCTCGTCGTGTTGAGAACATGGAAAAATGGTTGGCTAACCCAAGCCTTCTTAAAGCTGATGCTGATGCTGAATACACTAAAGTGTATGAAATCGATCTTAACGACATCAAAGAACCTGTTCTTTGCTGCCCGAACGATCCAGATGACGCGAAACTTCTTTCTGACGTTCAAGGCGTGAAAATTGACGAAGTATTCGTTGGTTCATGTATGACGAACATCGGTCACTTCCGTGCAACTGGTAAGTTACTTGAGAAAGTTCCTGGTGGCGTATTGTCAACTCGTTTGTGGATTGCTCCACCTACGCGTATGGACGAACATCAGTTGATGGAAGAAGGTTTCTATAACATCTATGGTAAAGCTGGCGCGCGTACTGAAATGCCAGGTTGTTCATTATGTATGGGTAACCAAGCACGTGTAGCTCCGAACACTACTTGTGTATCGACTTCTACTCGTAACTTCCCGAACCGTTTAGGTCAAGGCGCTAACGTTTACTTGGCTTCTGCTGAACTTGCATCTGTTGCTGCTGTACTTGGTAAATTACCAACTCCAGAAGAATACCAACAGTACGCAGCTCAAATTGACAGCATGTCAGCTGACATCTATCAATACCTAAGCTTCGACAAAATGGGCGAATATACAGACGCTGCTAAAGACGTTGATACTAAGAAAATTGCTGCTGCTCAGTTAACTTAATTTATTGTTAATTAAGCAATAAGCGGTATAAGATAAGGGCTGATTAATCAGCCCTTATCTTTTATATAATGAATATGAATTTTAACAAGAACACCTTAAGGTTAGTTTGTTATTTAAGTTTTGTTGTTGTGTGTATTGCCTTACCATGGTTTCTTTTTTGTATTTTTTTGCAAAATTTTTCATTTGAAGTTTGGGATGAAAAAAGTGAATATATTGAAAACATTGGCTATTTAGGGAGTTTTTTTTCAGGCGCAACAGCAATAGCAGTTGTGGTATTAACTGCATTGGCTGTATTTTTTTCTAGTAAAGCATATAAACAAGAGCTTGATCGTGTAAAAAAACAAAGATTTGAAGATCACTTTTTTCATCTATTAAAAATTCATCGTGATAATGTTAAAATGATGGAAATAGAACATAAAAGTTTTGATTTTCGTTTAAGCGAAAATGGATCATATCAGTCAACAAAAGCGATTCTAAAAATGTTTCGTGAATTGATGCAAATGATTAAGGTAATAAAAAAAGCGGGTGAAAATTCAGAGAAACTCAGCTCTTCAAATATGAGAGCAGAGTTGGTTTACCTTTGTTTTTATTATGGTTTTGGAGGGCGTTCGGGTAATATTCTTGAAGAAACTTTAAGTAAATACCATTTAGATGCAAAAGAAATCGAAATTTTAAAAGATTATTTCAAAGATAGTGAAGACTCACGAGACAAAGTAAAAATATTAAAAAAAGAATATGATGAACTAAATAGTGTATTTTTCATTAGAAAAATAACTTTGAATAAGAAGATTGATGAGGCTTATAAATTAATACCAAGAAAAAATATTAGCGATAAAGCTGAAATAAAATACAAGGCTGCAGGTGGCCATCAGACCCGATTAGATCATTATTATGCAAACTTATTATTTTGTTTTGAATTAATTGAAGAACAAAAGAAAAATATGTTGGAAGAAGATTTAGAGATATATAAAAAGGAGTTGATGTCGCAATTGAACCTATATGAGAAAATCCTACTTATTTTTCATAGTAATACGAGTATAGGGCACAATTTTCAGAAATATTTACTGGATTATAATTTTAAAAAATATATTCCTGAAGGTATGCTTAAAAAAGAAGAATTTGATCTAGAAGCATATTTTAAAACTGCAACAGAAGTTTACTTAGAAAAAAGTAGATCATTATAATAAAGACAAGAATTTCTATCATTAATAGGGATTCTTTTAGTTTAGATTAATGCTTTACACCTAAAGAAATAAATCGTTTAATCACCGCATTATTCAGTGGTTTAAAAAGTTGATATCGTTAGATGGCAAAACAATCACGCTTCCTATGCATTGGCGGTTTCTTAAATGGAACGCAGGTTAAAGACCAAGGCGAAAACTTTGTTTGTGTTGAAAGAGGGAAACAAGTGACTTATCACAAACGTGAAATCTTCCATCCAGACGCTTGGGATCATGACTACTATGTTTGCGAAACCACGACTGAGAAACAAGCGCGAAATTGGGTGTATGACATTGAGACAAACTAATCTTTTATTGAGTAAATAGACTTTAAGCTAATGCTCAGATCGTAAAAATGATTTGGGCTCTACAATCTAAACAATATCAATGTAATACGTATCCATAAAATGCATCATAAGGTGCTTTACATTTCTCTGGTTGAACCTTATTCATACTTCTTTAAAAACTCAAATCGACGAACAAGGGGTTAAATTTTTTGAACTGGATTTTGATGTTATGTTCGTAAGAAAAGATACACTTTGTCATATATAAAAAGCGATGTAGATTTAAGATGAATGGTTAATTTTACTAATTTATAAATTTTATCAATATGATAGAATTTTGGCGTTTTTTAGAATAAAAAACTTTTTACATAAATTTATAAAAACAAAATAAAAATTAGGTTCATCATAATGTTCTCAAAATATACATATCAGGCAATGCTTAGCGCGATGCTTTCAGGATTCTTATTGTCTGCATGTGGCGGAAGCTCCGACAGTCAAAATTCATCGACATCCAATTTAACTACCAATCCAGCACAACAAACTTATGCAGAGATTTCAGGTACGGCTTTTTCAAACAAGCCTTTGGCTGACGCTAAAGTAAATGCCGTCTGTAAAAATGGTAGCGGTTTTAAATCTGATGTCGTGACTGATGAAGAAGGTCAATGGAAAGGAGAGATAGATCCTTTTCAGTTTCCATGTCGAATCGAAGTACAGGCTGATCGAAAATATTATGGTTATGCGCAAAAAGCAGGAAATGTGAATTTAAATCCCTTAACTACGATTATGCTTGCAAGTGCGACAGGGCTGTTACCGTCTGCATGGTATACAGCTGGTACAGATCTAGAAATCAGCCGACTACAAACAAGTATTCAAAACTTGATTTCTGAATTAAAACAAGAAGGTTATTCGGTTGATGAGAAGCGTGATTTACTAAATGCGATTAGTAATTTGAATTCGGCAGAGTTTAAAGTCGCACAAGAACTTTTGTCTGCAATCGAAGAAAATCCAAATATTGAGGATTTTGAAGCATTATTACTTTTGATTAAAGATGGTAATGTCAGCCAGATTCCTGCAAAACTTGCTAAGGATGATACTGCAACATGGAACATTAAACTTAATGCATGTGTTCCTGGCAACAAGTTATCTCCTTTGTATGATTTTTATTCTAACTGCTCTAAAGATGTATTAAATGATTTAGAAACTGCGAATCTTGTGCATGACACTTCCGATACTTATTGTTCACTAAAGAAAGATAATGAAACAATCACCTTAACAAAAGGTACGCAGTCACTTGAGGTTAAAATAGATCAAGAAGAAGCAGATGGTGTGGAAGTACAACTCAATGGTCTATATGACTATGAGGGTCCTGTTTACACGGTTTTGGCAAGTACAGGCATTTATGATATGAACTATAATTTTAACCAAGGTGCATTTCAGTTTAGTAATACTGGACAGTTAATATTGGCCTATATTAAAGGACCGACAGGTGAAATACGCTGTTATCATCCAGATTTGAAAAAATTGATAGAGCAATAGGACAGTGAGATTGACGAGTAATTTTTAATTTATTGCTCACAAAGAAAAACTCCTTACTTAAGGGTTTTTCTTTATTTAAATGTTGTATTCGATTGCTAAAAAGAGGTGCTGCGTAAATAGCTTGCGAACCTAAGGGCGCAATGAAAAATACAATTTATACTGACAAATAAAATATCTTTGTCGTGCAGTAAATTTCAGACATTAAAAAGCCCCATGGTTAGGGGCTAGTCGTATATAGGTCAAGCCCATACACTGTAAGAGGCTCATCTCAAACTGAGTGTATTAGAACACAGCAGCCTTTAAATAACCATCTAAATCTAATTTAAACAGTCAATTGCTGTGCAATCACCGGCCATAAATTCTGATGTGATTTTTTAAACATCAGCATATGACCAATCGTTTTATGGTCATAGCTTTTAGGCTTTAATTCAATCATTTGAGTGTCTGCATTGGGGTATAAGCGCAGTAAATCTTTCACGTTGGCAGCTGTTGCAATTTCATCATCCGATGACCAAAGCACCGTGATCGGACAATCAATTTTAGCGTGATAATCTTCAAATACCGTTTTACCCATCGCATTCATGACATAACCCGGTTTTCTACAAAATTGAGCCCATTGTTTAGCCACATCTTTAGGCAGATTTTCCCCCATACCAATCGCTTGGGTCGGGCCATAGCCTTTGGTAATACGTGCTAATGGGAAAATGACATTGAACATGACCGGCGCGAGCAGTTTAGTCTTGCCTTTTAGATCTTTCACATGTCCAGTTGAGCCGGAAACAGCAATAACTTTGGCAACTTTTTGATAATTTGGCACAATTCCTAAAAGCTGACCGCCTGCACTATGACCCAGTAAAATGACTTGCTCTGCTTGTGTCTTGCATAACAAGGTGTCAATTGCCGCAGGAATATCAAGCTGTCCCCAATGGACAATACTGGCCTCAGACTTACTCACAGGACCATGTAGAGAACGACCAATACCACGGAAGTCAAAACTTAAAACATCGTAACCTTGTGTGCTTAGCCATTCTGCAAAAGCTTGGTAAAAATGTTGGGTGATACCAGTTGCAGGACAAATTAAAATGGGGTGATTATTTTTACTTGAATTTTGTTTTTGGTAAAAACGTCCACTGAGGGAATATCCGTCTTTACAGCTGATTTCTAATGTTTCAAAAACACTCATATTTAGAACATGCATTGAATTTAACGTGCTACCACTGTACCCAAGTTCAAAAAAGAAACTTGCACAAATCATGACTTTAAAGTCAGAATGGCACTCTAAAAATAAGGATATAAATCAATGGATATTGGAAGTTTAAATCAGTCTGTTTCGCTGGCAATTATATTTAGCGGTGTTTTTCTTTGGGTCGGCATGCTGACTGGAGTATGGAAATATTATCAGATCCGTCATTCTGAACAGGCTCGGGCACATTATTATGTCGATATTGCGCATAGAAGCAGTTTACTTTATGCATCTGCCAGTTTAATTATTGCAGTTTTGGCATTTTTTTCAGTCTGGGCTGAGGGGCTTAACTTCATCTTTGTATTGATCAATCTATTCTTTTTTAGTTTTTCAATTTTAAGCTATGTATTGCATGGTTGGCTGAAAGATACCAACAACCAATTTAAGCAGCCGCATCAAATGGGGCGATGGCATTTGTCAAAATGGATGCTCAGCAGTGCGATGGTTTTTTTGGTGATTGGAGAATTGGGAGCGACAGCAGGGTTGTTGCTTGGAGCAATAAAGGGTTTGAAGGGATTTTGATTAAGAGAGTGTATAACTGAATAATATTTATAATTTTTCTTTGTTTTTTTAAAGATGGGTGAGAGTCACCCATCTTTTATTCTGTAGACTTGCTGTGTTTCTGCTGACGATACTTTTGATCGACCACAGCCCAAATATAAAAGGCCACTGAAACAATAAAAGCATACATAAAGTATTCAGGTTTTAAATTGCCTTGAATTAAACCATGAATAATGAGTGTCACAAGCAGAGCAACAGTCGTACTTAAATAGGTGACCATGTTCTTATTTGCTTTTAGAGTGTTAATGAAGATTTCTTTATTGAAATGTAATGATAACATCTCCACACCTCCTGTGGTTTTTTGACCTAAACCTAATTGTTTTAGTCAGATTAGTTTCTATTGTTGTACTGCTTATTTAATATTGTTTCAATAGAAAATGTCATTATTTTGTAATAAAACCATGTTAGCGCATAAATTCATCTACTGTTTTACTTCAAAATGTAAACATTAGGTAATTTTTAGTACATAAAGTGACCAAGATCTATGGTATCACTTTGCCATAAATAAGCTTTATTCAACAATAGTAGATAGAGATATAAGGAAGCAATATTGATGCCAGTCGCATACTGGTACGGCATATTGAAGAAAAAGATACTGCGGGAAATAACGATGAATCGTTAATCGTTTAGAATGGGGTATATACAGAAAACTGTGCCAATAAGAGATGTAAACAATAAAACTCTATTTGGGTAAAACAGGAGGTTTTATTGATCACGCTTAAAATCATGTTTGGATAAAACTTGATTTTAATGACCTCAGTTTTCAGTTATTTTTTAACTTTGTCGATCACAATAGCAATAATCAGCACAAGGGTAGATGGAATAAGCCATGCTAAATTTTGTGCATTTAAAGGTAAATGTTGAACGATTTCAGGCAAGTTAAAATCTGCAACTTTAAGTCCATCCAGGATGCCAAATAAAAATGCAATCGCGGTTACTGGCGCAACAACGTAAGCAGGTCTATTGAAAAACTTCCAGCAGAAGCTTAGTAGAATAACGACAATGGCTGGTGGATAAATTGCACTTAACACAGGTACAGACACTGCAATAAGTTTGGTTAAACCTAAGTTTGAAATGATGAACGAGAAGCCAACCAAAACAAAAACCAAGATTTTATAAGGAATTTTAGTCAGTTCAGAGAAGTATTCCGCACATGCACAGGTTAAACCAATGGCGGTAACCATACAGGCAAGGAAAATCATTCCGGTTAAGAACAGAGAGCCAACATCACCAAACGCATGTTGCACATATGCATGCAGGATCACTGCACCATTTGCTGCATTTGGAGCAACTTCGTGACTGCCTAAACCTAATTTGAACAGACTTAAATAAACGAGCGTTAAACCTACACCAGAAATCAAGCTTGCGATCACTGCATATTTAGTCACCAGTTTTTTGTCAGTTACACCACGTGAATGAATCGCGTGAATAATGACAATACCAAAGACCAATGCGCCTAAAGTGTCCATGGTTAAGTAACCATTAACGAAACCTTCAGAAATAGGAGCAGTTAGGTAGTTATCAATTGCAGGTGGAATGAATCCAGCAGGAATTGCAAACGCAGCGATACCCAACACGGCTAAAGAAACGATCTTTAAAGGTGCAAGGAAGTGACCTACAGTGTCGAGCAGTTTATTTGGGTATAAAGATACAACAGTCACCACGGCAAAATAAATTGCACTGTAAATGAGGAGGCTGCTACTTGATGTACCAAAATAAGAAGAAAAACCGATTTCATAAGAAACGGTTGCTGTACGTGGAGTTGCAAATAAAGGACCAACAGCTAAGTAACACACGATAGTTAAAATCAGACTGGCGATTTTACCTAAAGGTGAACTTAAATTTTGGATGGAGCCTTCTACACGCGATAACGCCATAATGGTGATAACAGGCAGACCAACTGCAGTAATTAGAAAACCTAAAGCAGCTAACCATACATGTTCACCCGCTTGTTGAGCGACAATCGGAGGAAAGATAATATTGCCGGCACCAATGAAAAGTGCAAAGGTCATAAAACCTAAGGCAATAATATCTCTTGTACGGAGACTTGTCATAGAGGGGAGATGGATTGAACAAAAGAGGCAATTTTAGAGGATAGAAAAGCATTTTGGTACTTTATTTCCTGCAGGTTATGATTTTTATTGATATGCATATACAAATATATGAACAACTGGATAAATTTCGGTAGATTTATATTGTTGATTATTTAATTAAAAATAAAAAATAAGGAAAAATATTCTTCTCTTTTTAAAATTTACCAAATGTTAAATTTTTTTGTAATGACAGTTTAAATGTATGTAAATCAGTCATTAAAACCTTAAAAAGCATAACTCTTTTTGCTTTATGCACTGTAATTAAACAAAAAAACAGTAAAAGGTCTATAATCATAAGCCTTATTTATGAGGATGATGCAATGAAAGCTTCCACTATTACCATTAAAACTGAGCAAGATCTCGAGAAACTGCGTATTTCGGGGCGTTTGGCTGCTCAGGTTTTAGAAATGATAGGGAAGTATGTCAAGCCGGGCGTGAGCACAGAATATCTGGATGACATTTGTAATGATTTCATTGTAAACACTTTAAAAGTGATTCCTGCCAATGTGGGCTATTATGGTTATACCAAAACCACCTGTATTTCACCCAATGAAGTGGTTTGTCACGGTATTCCATCGCCAAACACCATTTTGCAAGATGGTGACATTATCAATATTGACGTTGCGATTATTAAAGATGGTTATTTTGGCGATACCAGTCGTATGTATTACGTGGGTACGGTTAAGCCTGAAGCTAAAAAACTGGTTGAAACCACCTATGAAGCGATGGTTGCGGGGATTCATGCAGTGAAACCGGGTGCAACTTTAGGGGATATCGGTTTTGCCATTCAGTCGGTTGCACATCGTGAAGGCTATAGCATTGTGCGTGAATATTGCGGTCACGGTATTGGTAAGGTTTACCACGAACAACCGAATGTTTTGCATTATGGTCAACCGGGTCAGGGGCTTCAACTTAAAAAAGGCATGGTCTTTACCATTGAACCGATGGTCAATGCCGGTAAACCGCGTGTAAAAGAACTTAAAGATGGCTGGACAGTAGTGACAGCAGATCGTTCTTTAACTGCACAATGGGAACATATGGTGGTTGTGACTGATACTGGTTTTGAGCTTTTATCACCTTGGCCAGAAGGCACAGGTTCCTATCCTGAAATTTAACCAATAAGATTTAAATGAAATAGACTGTTTTATTTTTTAGTTTAAAGCAGTTTATTTTGTGTACTAATAAAGTTTTAAAAACGATTAATCAAAAAATTAAATATTTGTTTTGATTGAAAAAATAGTTTTTGAGATTTTTTTGTCAGATTAATTAAATATTATATTTAGCTGTATTTATTTCGTACTATATACATATAGATTCTAGCTGTAGTTTCTTTTTCAAAGTTTATAGGCTTACCCACCTCGGGTAAGCTTTTTTTTGTCTAAAATTTCCCACTATATTAAGTGATGTTTCATACTTTATTTATAAGCCTCGTTTTTTGTCGAGCGATGGCTGAAATGTCTATGCAGGTCACTTTAAATATTCAGCCATCCTCTTTTCACATCCAATCATCAAAAAAATCCAATCATCAAAAAAAACTAATGTTTGCTGAGCTGTTCTACTAAATAGTCGATAAAGACACGTACAGCAGGTAGTAGTCCACGGCGAGATGGATAAACGGCATGGAAAATACCATGCGGTGCTTTCCAATTCGGGAGCACACGAACCAGTTCACCACTTTGCACGTAGTCTTGGACAATGGTGTCAGGTAATAAGGCAATTCCGCAATTTTGTCTTGCGAGTTGCGCCAGCATCATTAAATCAGAACCCATTACTATGGGGTTCACCTTGATTTTTTTCTGTTGATTGTGTTCATCGTGTACCACAATATGCTGATCGAGATGTTCATCTGCCATACTCAGGATTTGATGCTGGCTTAAATCTTCCGGTTGTTTTAACTCGCCAAATTCATTTAAATAAGCCTGACTGGCAAATAAGTGCTGTTCGATGTTTTCAAATTTGCGTATTACCAGACTCGGATCGTCATCTAAATTTGAACGAACACGTAATGCGATATCAATCCCTTCATTGATGATATCCACACGGCGATTACTCACAATGAGCTGGACTTTGATTTCAGGATAGGTTTTGAGGAATTTAGGCAGAATTTTTGCAATTTCATTTTGCGCGATGGAGACAGGTAGACTGACCTTAATCACGCCACGGGGCTGGATACTCAGATGATCAACCAAGTCATGTGCAGCTTGGGCAGCATTCATCATGACCTGTGCATGGCGATAAATATTCATGCCAATGTCAGTGACTGCAAAATGGCGCGAACTGCGTTGAATTAACCGAACCCCCAAATGCTCTTCAAGATTATAAACGCGACGACTTAATTTTGATTTAGGGATATCGGTTGCCCGTTCTGCTGCGCTAAAGCCGCCATGTTCGACCACCAATGCAAAGCAATAAAAATCATCAAGATCAGACAGCATTTAAGAATTCCATTTATGCAACAATATTGCAGATTAAAGGTTTATCGTTTCAATTTGTCAATTTTAAATTTGTTTAATTTTTCAGATTTTACTTGGCTATCTTATTGAGATAGCAAGGCTAAAGTGGAATATCTATATAGAGGGCTTTTCTTTAATTTAATCCGTGGCTGCTTTGAGTTAAACAAGGTTAGATTTTTCCCTTCTTATTATGACTTTTTATAAATATATGGATTTAAATAAAGGAAAAATGTCATGGAATTAAGGCATTTACGCTATTTTGTTGCAGTGGTTGAGGAGCAGAGCTTTACCAAGGCTGCTGAAAAACTGTTTATTGCCCAGCCTCCTTTAAGTCGTCAAATTCAAAACCTTGAAACTGAGCTGGGTGCTTTGCTGTTTGAGCGTGGAAGTCGTCCATTAAAGCCCACCGCTGTAGGACATTTTTTTTATCAGCAAGCGGTGAAGCTGTTATCCAGTGCGGACCAGATGAAGTCGATCACCATGCGTGAGGGCATTATAAAAAAAACCATGACCATCGGCTTTGGTGGTTCATTGTTGTATGGATTATTGCCCCGAGTGGTTTATTTATTTCGCCAGCAACAGCCTTATTTGAAAATTAAATTAATTCAAATGAATGCGATGGAACAAATAGACGCGCTGAAAGAGGGTCGTATTGATGCCAGTTTTGGTCGGGTTCGAATTTCTGATCCTGCAATCAAGCGAATTTTGTTGCGTGAAGAACCATTGATGGTCGCTGTGCATTCTAGTCATCCTCTTGCCACAAAAAAACAAGGGGTCAAACTCGAGGAAATTGTTGAGGAACATGTGTTGTTGTATCCCAATCAACCCAAGCCGAGTTTTTCTACCCAGATGAAAGGTCTCTTTTCAGAGTATGGTTTAGAGCCTAAGAATTTAACCATAGTCGAGGATATTCAACTGGCTTTAGGTTTGGTGGCTGCAGGAGAAGGTCTGTGCATTGTTCCAGAGAGTGCGAAAACCATGCAGTTTAAGCATCTGAATTATATTCCTATATTGGATGATGATGCCGTAAGCCCGGTGTTTTTGATTATCCGGAACG
This sequence comes from Acinetobacter sp. ANC 5378, assembly GCF_013004315.1. Classification (NCBI taxonomy): domain Bacteria; kingdom Pseudomonadati; phylum Pseudomonadota; class Gammaproteobacteria; order Moraxellales; family Moraxellaceae; genus Acinetobacter; species Acinetobacter sp. ANC 5378. The sequence goes on along the minus strand of NZ_JABERK010000044.1, from coordinate 10,265 downwards.
CTGACGACAGTGATTATATACGTTCATTATTGGATAGTGTTTATCAAGTCTATGATCTGGAAGCCATCAAATATGATCGTCGGATTTTCTAAGATTGTTCGATATTGAATGACTTTATTTAATTGCCTTGTTTTAAAAATTGGGCAATTTCGCGAACGAATTTGATCGGTTCACTGATTAACGGCGTATGCCCAGACTTTTCAAAGATAATCTGTTTGGAATTTTTTACGCTATTGGCAATTATTTTTTGTCCTGATGCGGGATAGAGTTTGGATTCTGCACCAATGAAAAAAGTGCTTGGGCAAGCTAGCTGAGCAATAGCATCACGATAGTCTTCGTTATGATGTAAATAATTATTCACATACCAGGCCAAATAATCCAGACGTTGCATCGGTAAAACAAGGGGCTGTAATTTAGCTTGTTTTGATGCCGTTTTAAACAGTAAAGGAGTAACCCTGTTACTCGCTTGGAGTTGAAGAAACCCGAGCCAAAGTTCTAATAAATGTTGTCGGGATGCTGAATCTAGATCAGACAACTGAAGTGCATGAGGTTTGGATGCCAGCAGTTGCGAGATCTCCGCCAAGAGTTGTTTAAATTTGGGTTGTTGCTGGCTAAATAAACCGTATTGCCAAGTCTCATCCACCGAAATTTTGGGGGTTTGATCAATATGTAGATAACGGGTTAATTTTGCATTTAAATTACTGTAATGCATGCCATGCATGGCTGTTGTTGCACCCATGGAATAAGCAATCACTGAGAATTGATCTAATTGAAGTTGTTCAATTAAGCTGTCTATATCCCGCCAGTGACTGGAAATAGCATCCAGTTCAGGAATGCAGCAGCCCTGTGAGCCGCCAAAACCGCGCCAGTCTGGAATAATGAATTTATGGTTCTTGGCTTGGGGGTATAAGAAAGGAAGCCATTGCCAACTTTGCATACCCAAACCTGACAGGACTAAAACAGGCTGTCCTTGTCCAAATTCACGGACAAACAGTTGTTCACCATCTGGCATGCGGTAATGTGACATGGTTATTTCCTTGGTTTATTATTGTTCATCGAATGCTTTTAATTGTGGAATCATGCTTTCTAACCAGGTGATCCAGCCCATTTCCAAATCAATCCCAAGTTGTAGAATCATTTTATGAATAAACTGGGTTCGGTCTTGATCTTGCCCATTGGCAAAATCTTTTGCAAAAATTGTTTGGTAAATTTTTAGATTTTCTTTGTGTAAAATCAGATGCCGTTCCAGTTCAGGGAGTACAGTGTTGCCGCCCAGTTGAGCTTCGGCACGCAGACGTACCATCAACTCTTCACGTAATTGCGCAGGCGGACTCTGTTTGACCATCCAGTCTGCCAATTCAGTACGACCCAATTGTTCAACTTGATAGGTTTTTTTACGACTGGTCGCGTTATGCTCTTCAATGGTTGAAATCCAGTTTTTTTGCTGCATGCCGCTGAGTTCACGGTAAATCTGCTGATGCGTTGCATTCCAGAAGAAGCCCATGGAACGGTCAAAGCGACGTGCCAAATCAATCCCGGTACTGGGTTTTTCAATTAAGCTGGTCAATAAAACATGGGCTAAAGACATAGACGACTCAGTCAGTAAAAATTTACCCGATCATTATGCAACATGTTGCATAAAAATCAAATCTGGAATATAAATTGTGCAACAAGTTGCATTAAGCACCGTATTCGTTCGCTAGCTCAGATAGCACGCCAAGGAGATCATATGTCTAATTACCCTCATTTGTTAGCACCTTTAGATTTAGGCTTTACCACACTCAAAAACCGTGTCTTGATGGGCTCTATGCACGTGGGCCTGGAAGAAGCACCCGGTGGTTATGATCGTATGGCGGCATTTTATGCTGAACGTGCTCAAGGCGGTGTAGGGCTGATTGTGACTGGGGGGATTTCACCGAATGATGCAGGCTTGACGTTTGCCGGTGGAGCTAAATTAGACAGCCGTGAAGAAGCTGAAAAGCATCAAGTGATTACTAAAGCGGTGCATGATGCAGGTGGCAAAATTGCCATGCAGATTTTACATACTGGGCGTTATTCTTATCAGGCTGATCTGGTTGCACCGTCAGCTATTCAGGCACCTATTAATCCCACCAAACCGCATGCATTAAGCAGTGCTGAAGTACAGCAAACTATTGATGACTTTGCCCATTGTGCCAAGTGGGCACAATATGCAGGTTACGATGGTGTAGAAATCATGGGTTCGGAAGGTTATTTGATTAATGAGTTTATTGCTGCTCGTACCAACCATCGTGATGATGAATGGGGCGGTAGTTATGAAAACCGTATTCGTTTCCCGATTGAAATCGTAAAACGTACCCGTGAAGAAGTCGGTGAAAACTTTATCATCATTTACCGATTATCGATGCTGGATCTAGTCGAAGGCGGTTCAACTTTTGAAGAAGTGGTGCAACTGGCGAAAGAGATTGAAAAAGCCGGTGCAACTATTATTAATACCGGTATCGGTTGGCATGAAGCACGTATTCCGACCATTGCCACCAAAGTGCCGCGTGCTGCCTTTACCTGGGTGACAGAAAAACTCAAAGGTTTGGTCAATGTACCCCTCATTACTTCAAACCGTATTAATACCCCAGAAATGGCCGAACACGTATTGGCTTCTGGCCATGCCGACATGATTTCCATGGCGCGCCCAATGCTTGCCGATGCATTCTTTGTGCAGAAAGCGGAACAAGGTCGTAGTGATGAAATTAATACCTGTATTGGCTGTAACCAGGCCTGTCTCGATCATATTTTCTCGATGAAAATTGCCACTTGCCTGGTTAATCCACGAGCTTGTTATGAAACCGAACTGATCTTTAAAGAAACAGCCGTTGTTAAAAATATTGCGGTGATTGGGGCAGGTCCGGCAGGTTTAAGCTTTGCAACTTATGCTGCAGAACGTGGACATCAGGTCACTATCTTTGAAGCGGCCAATCAAATTGGTGGTCAGTTTAATATTGCCAAAACTATTCCGGGCAAAGAAGAATTTTATGAGACTTTACGTTACTTTAAACGCAAAATTGAATTACAACCCAATATTCAATTGAATCTAAATCATCAAGCGACTTATGAAGAACTGAGTGAATCAAACTTTGATGAGATTGTGGTTGCAACTGGTGTGACCCCACGTCATTTAGAGATTGAAGATATTGATCATCCCAAAGTACTGACCTATCTCGAAGTATTAAAAGAACGTAAACCAGTGGGTCAACGTGTCGCGATTATTGGCGCGGGGGGTATCGGTTTTGATACGGCTGAATATTTAACCCATGAGGGTGATAGCGCAAGCCTGAATCCTAAAAAATTCTATAATGAATGGGGCATTGATACCGCTTATGAAAATGTCGGTGGGTTGAAAGCACCAGAACTAGAACAGTCCAAGCGTGAAATTTATTTATTGCAACGTAAATCAAAATCAGTGGGTGCAGGCTTGGGTAAAACCACGGGCTGGATTCACCGTACCGGTTTAAAACACCGTAATGTGAAAATGGTGGCAGGTGCAAGCTATGAAAAGATTGATGATCAAGGCTTGCATATCGTAGTGAATGGTCAGCCCACAGTTCTAGAAGTCGATAACGTGGTGATCTGTGCCGGTCAGGAACCCTTTACCGCGATGTTTGATCAACTGAAAGCGGATGGCAAAAATGTACATTTGATTGGTGGCGCAAAAGAAGCAGGTGAACTGGATGCGAAACGTGCAATTCGTCAAGGTGCTGATTTGGCAGCCGTGATTTAATTTCTTTCAATGAAGTCCCCCTTTGTAAAAGGGGGATTTAGGGGGATTAAGTCATATAAATCCCTCCCAACCTCCCTTTAAAAAGGGAGGAGTTTTTCTAAATACCAAAATAAAAAAAAGGAAGCTTTAATGACCATCGACGTAACAAAACGAGCAATTAAATGCTGGCAACGGGTGATATGTCTATCTTGAATGAGCTACTTGCTGAAGATGTGGTGTTTCGTTCACCGGTGGCTTATAACCCTTATCCGGGTAAGCAAGTGGTATTTTTTATTTTGACCAATGTGATTCAGATCTTTGAGAATTTTACTTATCACCGCGAATTTTATTCGGAAGATGGATTGAACGTGGTACTGGAATTTTCAGTCCATGTCGGTGAAAAAAAACTTAAAGGCATAGACATGATTCAGTTTAATGAACAAGGTCAAATTATTGATTTTGAAGTGATGCTGCGACCAAAGAGTGGTCTGGAAGCATTGGCAGCACAGATGGGACAGCGTATGGCTGCTTTTATGCCAAAAGCATAAGGAGTATAGTAAAGATATAAACTGTTAATGGAATGACATGTACTAAGCATTTTGAGTTGCATCATTTTAAGGTGGAGCGAATATGAAATCTTTAGTCAAAAAAATCAGTCTGTTGGCACAAGAAATCGTCGATCAGATGACCGGTGCAGAATTCCCCACACTGTATTTCCATCCAGAAGGTGAAGCACGGCAAATGCTCGATGTTTTGCCTCAACTGAAGCAGAAATATCGTCCGACGCCGTGGTTGTCAAATACGCATTTGCATTTGATGTATTTTGACTTGATTAAAAAGAAAACCATTCAGCTTAAATATGATGCTATTGAACAGTTACAGATGCCTGATGGTGGTGTCACGGGTATTGCTTGGTATGGGCTTGATCTTCCCGCAGACACTCCGACCATTATATTAATGCATACCCTGACTGGCACACCTGAAAGCATGTCAGAATTGGTACGTGACTTGCATCGACATACAGGATGGCGTGTAGCATTGTGTTTGCGCCGTGGCCATGCCAATTTACCCATGCCGATACCGAAGATTTCTATATTCGGTTCAACCGATGATTTGCGTGAACAAATTCAGCATATCCAGACAAAATTTCCAGATTCTCCTTTATATGCGGTAGGTTCATCTGCAGGTACAGGATTGTTGGTGCGTTATTTGGGTGAAGAAGGAGAGCAAACCCCATTTAAAGCGGCTTTTGCACTTTGTCCTGGTTATGACACTGAACATGGCTTTAAAAATGTTCATCCTTTTTACAGTAAGGTCATGACCAAAAAGCTATTTAAGTCTTTTATTTACCCTTATACGACAACATGGGAAAAAACAGAATCGCTACCACAAGTACTGGCGAGCACAAGCCTGTTGGAATTTCAATATCAGTGTTTTGAACTGGCAGGCTATAGCAGTTTTGAAGACTATAATCAGGCAACCAACCCGATCTTGGTATTTGAAAATGTCACAATTCCACTGATGATTTTAAATGCAGAGGATGATCCAGTTTGCCATATTCGGAATTTTGACCCCTATAAAGAAGCCATTCAACAAATGTCAAATATTATGGTGGTAACTACGAAAAAGGGTAGCCATTGCGGTTTTTATGAAGGTGTAAACCACACGCAATCATGGTCAGCACGGTTGATTGCAGACTATTTAATTGCGCAACATCAGTAAATTTAAGAATATATCAATTGATTTATCAAAATACTTTTTGAAATATTTTGATGCAATCACCATAGGCCTGACTGATAAATAATTAGTCTTTGAATCAGTATTTCTGTTATAATCGATTCAACAATAAAAATGACATGAAAGTGTTCTTTTTTTAAAATTGATATAAGTCTATTTAATCTGCGTTATCAAAGTTAAGGTTGTTATTTTGAAATGCCAATGGTGGCGTTTCTGTATGTGTTGAAAAAATTGGTGTAAATGTTGAATATAATTGAAAATTTAGTAGCAAAATCTGTAAATGGTAGTGAAATTGTTGTATCGCTGGTTCCTTCAAAAAAAATGCAAAGTACTCGCGATGGGTTTAAATGGGTTGAAGTTGGAAAGAAAGTTTTGCTTCAGTCTGGTGTTGAAATTGATTTGAACCTTGATGGTCGTAGCTTCTATACAGGTGTTAATGAGATGTTCCGATTCACCTCACGTGTGAATTAAACATATAAATAATCACTGATCTAAATTAAAAACCGCCTTGATGGCGGTTTTTTGCTATCTAATTAACCATTTACAGTTGCTGTTTTGTATCAATAAAAACTCTCACTCAACGTGCCATTTTTATAACAATAAACATTGTTTCTTATGCGCAAAAGTTGGTGTGCCTTAGTAATTAAAGGATTTGGGATTCTATTCATATCCTTTTTATTCGAGAAGAAATTTTTTCTTAGAGAAGTCTAAAGAAATCAATTTTTACAATTTTGTATGATTGTGAGTACTTTTTGTCACTTTTTGTCATTTGTTGGTGAGTATTATAGGGGTATAAAAAGTAATCCACTTTATATAGGGGAGTGGGATATGATGAGCACACTAGAATTATTATTAACTTCCTCATCCGTTCTGATGCTGATGCTGGTAATTTATGCTTTCGGGCAAATGTTTAATTAGTCAGTAATATGTTGTATAAAAAAGCACCTTAGGGTGCTTTTTTATTGATCTGAATTTAAATATTTTTTTGGTCGCTTCATCTAAGCAGCCATTTTGGACCCACATTGTGCCATTTTCATTAAGCTATAAACAGCAGAGATATCAGTGCTATCTTCAGGCTGATGCTTCATGGGCAAGCGAGCTATTTCATAGCAAGTACCTGAGATAACGATTTAATTCAAAATTAGAAAAGGTTGGAATTCTTTCAAACTTCTCTTTCCCTTATTCATGTTTTTTTCATTGACTTAACAGGTGTTATTGATAAATAACATACTGAATATATAGCCCTTGTTTAATTGTGTGATTCTAGATTTTTTAAATAATTTATTTTTTTAAATGTGATTTATATATTTATTTGTAAATAATTTTAAAAACTACTTTATAAATATTTAATTGAAGATTCATTAATTTTTATATTAATTTATTATCTAATGGATTGTTTAATAATAATAGTTTTTTTATAAGTATGCTTTTATTTGAGTATTATATTTTGATACATCATTGCTATTTTTATTGAGTTAACTTCGGTATATGCTGATATTATGATTAATAATTGGACTGATATTGTCATTAAGTGGAATGGTCAGCAGGAATACTATTATGTCTAAATCGAAATCTCAACAAAATCAAACAGAGTCTAATCAACGGAATCAACCCATAAAACAACCCCACCACCTACCAGAGCATGATCATAGGAATAATGAGAAAAGATCGCCCGAAAGGCCATCACAGAAAGAAAAATAAGATCCGTTCATTATGTCAATGCTATGTTGAAAGGGGTTTAGGCCCCTTTAAACAGAATTAAGAGGAGTAAAGTATGCATATTAAGCCAGTGAAAGTGTATAAAATGAATGAGGATTTTAAAATTTCCCCCAAGCTTGTTTATACGGGCGAGTATGATGATGAGTATAATTTAATGAATGTATATAACTCATCTCAAGAAAAATTAACCAGAATTATGGGGACTTATCAATGGATTTTAAATTCTACCGGGGAGATTTTTTTTATAGAAGAAGATCTTCCTGATCTAACAGATTAAAGGATTATGTAAGATGAACATGACAACAACATATCCACAGAAATTGGTCACATTTTATAAATTGGACAGTCCTGATATTCAGAGAGGTGTTTGGGCTAATTATGACAAGAATGGAAATTTTATAAATCTTACCAATTATTATGGTAAAAAATTAGAATTAATTGGACCTGATCGTGTCCGGATAGATGGAGAAGTATGGGTATGTAAAGATCATTTTAAATAGGTATTTGATCTGTCTTAATTTAGGTCGTTGTAACCCATATGAGTGTGAAAAATTTAGATATAATTTAATGAATAAAAACTGAATAAAAATGAGAATGAATACTGAATTTTTTATAAAAATATAACTATGTTTTTGAATTTAAAAGAACAAAATTATGGGTTAATAAACGATAAAATATTAAAGAAAAATTTAAGAAAATCATATATATTTATATCCCTTATGAAAGCGAATATGGCAAGTAAAATGATAGCAAAACAATTAAGAATAATTAGCTCTGTTTTAGCCATTCTTGGTATCTCTGCATTTTTCGCATTTCAGTATTTTTTACAAGAAGAAGAGCTTGGTGGCTTTAAAGAAGGGACTGAACAATACAATGGTTATCGCTATGCCCAAGACAATCAACTGAAGTCTGTAGATCAGTGTGATGATGAAAAAGATGATCCAGCACTGAATTTTAATCCTGATTTTTTCCAAGGCTGTAAGCAGTACTTTAATCAATAGGATTGGCGAGTATTTTTGTTTATCAAAATTAAAAAATGAGATTGCAAACTAAAAATAAGCCCTTTCAAATAAAGGGCTTATTCTGTGGAGGATTAGCTTTAATTTAAACAGCGACCCACTTATTTTTTACTTCTTCAGAGTCTACATTGAGAAGAACTTGATTATCTTTAATCTCACTCACCCAGGAAAGTGGAATAAGGTGATGACTACCTTCTTCATTTCTTGTTAACTTAAGTTTATCCGAACCGTCAAGATGGTCAACTGTTCCCACTTTTGTGCCACACAATGCAATTACATCTGCATGTTTGGTAATGTCATTTACATTGATAGTCGCCATTTCATACCTCTCCTATAATAGCGGTAATCTTGCCTTATCTAATTTAAGGCATTCTCAGATCTTTATCGCTATATGTATGCAAAAGGGAACAAAATGTTAAGTAAGTTTACTTGAGAAGATCAGTATAATTTCCCGAACCAAAATTTTTAAGTTTTAGCTCGTTAAGCTATGAGTGGATATATCTGTTTAATTTATTAAATTATTGAAAATAAAATATTTATTTTTAAAAGTGATTGTTGGTGTGATGAGCTGATTCTGAAATTTTATAGACGAAGGCTTTTATGGCAATGAAGTATTATTCATTGAATCAACAGCATGCTTTATATAACTAAAATGACAAACTTTTCAGTATTTTGTAGATCAAAAAATATTCTACTATGGTCGTTTTTCTGTACCCTTTTTGGGCTTTGCTAAATATTCATCTTTCATTTCAAAGAAGAATTGATTTGCTTCGCTAGCGTTGCAATTTAGCCAGTCCATTCTTTTGTCTTCAGGTATCACAATAATGGAACGCTTTTCATCATAAGGTTTATGGAATTGTTTCATAAATGGATGATGATCTGCATTGATGGTTAACAAGCTCATTGATCTGACATGCTCATTATTGATTACCGCATCTTCATAGATCGCTGCAAGGGTGAAAGGCAATCCATCTTCACGAGAAATTCCATACCAGTGCGGCTTTCCATCTATATATTTGGGTTCAAAGATCGTTTCAACGGGAACTAAGCTAAACTGGTTTTTATGCCAAGCATGTCGAAAACTTGGCTTTTCAGCAACACTTTCAGTTCTGGCGTTATAGGTATGACGACCGTATTTTAATTCTTTGGCCCAAAAAGGAATGAGACCAAATTTGGCGAGATCCCATTCAGGTTGATCCGCACCCTGCATTAAAATGGGTGCGTTGTATAAAGGGAAAATATCGTCAGGAAATTCAAATGGAGGCTCTAGAAGATTCAGAAGGAATGCTCTATTTCTTTTGATTGCTTCAAAATTTGCACACATGAGCGGTCTCTTTATTTTTATTCATGCTCATTAAATCAAAAATAATCAACAAAAATAATGAATCTTACAAATCTAGAACCATTCCTATTAAATCCAGTCATTGCAAGGGCTTTAATGACATTGTGCGTATGTAAATCATAAGTATGGAGCGATATGGATTTTGCACTGTAGTACAAAGTCTGGTTTTTAGATGGGAATAGTATTGAGGTGAAAAGTAGAGCTTAAAATAACTTTATATTTCAAGTTTATTTTTTCTTTAGCTTCAAAATAAGATATAGTTTATTTTTATAATATGATCATTTATTTAGATAAATTAATATAAGGAATTTTTTGCCAATGAGTTTGATTGATTGTATCTGGAAAATATGGAATAGAAATTAGTTGAAATTTATATGACCTCATCCTGAGGTATGTTTTAGTCAAATGATTGTGAAGTCATATTATAGAGGGGACACCCGCTATAATTTAGTGGAGACAACGGTATGCTTAATTCCATTCGTAAACTATTCTGCTTTCATGTTTATGAATTCAATTGGGATCATCAGCATGGTTACACTCACGAATGCCGCAAATGTGGTAAAGCTGATTAAGTCGTTTTTCTCTATTCAGTGAATAGATCTCTTGCGAAAGTCATTATTGAAAATTTATCCGGTTTACCAGTGCAGCGATTAAGTTAATGCGTAAACCGAATCTTTTCCGTCTATTTCGATAGCGTTCACTTAATATTCTAAAT
>NZ_JABERK010000043.1:0-53920 GCF_013004315.1 Acinetobacter sp. ANC 5378 | reverse complement strand
CACACAAGTTGTTCTTCATAATCTCTTAATGATCTTCTTGCTACTTCGTCAGCAGCAAGCTAGGTCGGCTATATTACTCTCTATCTCTAAAAAGTCAACAGGTTTTATTGATTATTTTTAAACTCATCCAAGATTTCCAGATTCAAACCATTTAGGCTAAACCCTTGTTTCTTAACAAGTTTTAATCAACATCACCGCCGATGGATGTGCATTCTACAGGATTTCAGTGGGGTTGCAATACTTCTTGCAAAGATTTTTTATCGTGTGTTTATTTTTCAAACCAATAAAAATATAAACCACTGTTATATATAATTAATTTATTTTCATTATTTTTGAATTTTATTGAGCACCCCCAAAAAAACCTACCCAAAATCACTATAAGCAATTGTTTTAAATAAATTTAAATTATAAAAATCTTTATCACATGACTTATACTGTTTAATTCATACTCTATTCTTGTTTTATTCTTCGCCAAGCTGGCGTTTATATACACAAAACTTGTTTTGTCCGGCCTTATTTCTAGAAATAGATGCTCTATTTAAATATGGAAAAATGAACTCCAACGCTAAAAATTAAAAAAGCCACCGCTATTTAGCAATGGCTTTTGGAGTATTGAGTAACAATTAGAATTTCATACTGATCCGCGCCCAGTAGTTACGTCCAATATTGTTGAATTGTTCACTTGCAGGTAATCCTACACCCGCATTCCCCATTTTATTCAAATGCTCGGTATATGCACGATCCAAGACATTATCAACACCAACAGAAAGATCTATACCCTCAGAGAGGTTATAAGTGCCATTTAAAGATAAAGTTCCAAAACCTGCACTTTTTTTATTGTCATAACCAACGATATTCCCTTCTCTTTCGCTAATTCGACTTTGGCCATCGACAATACGCCAGTAAGCCCCCAAGGTATAACGGTCTTGAATATAACGAAGATTGATGCGCCCTTCTAAAGGTGCGATTTGCGGCAATGGCGTATTATTGGTTGTGTTTTCTCCCCAGGCATACATGGCGCTCATGTCCGCCTGAATTGCGTCAGTAAACTGATACCCTACTCCGGCTTCTGCACCGGCGATGGTGGCATCGACATTCCGGCTATGGGCTTCAAGCATCCCCATCATGCCAGTAGGTTTATATGTCGTTAACACATAATCATTGATCAAACCCGCATATGCTGATGCCCATGAGTTGAACTTACCGTGCGAGTGTTGATAACCCAGATCAAGTTGTAAGGTCTTTTCAGTATCAATATTGGCAAAAGTATTAACGTTATCATTTCCCGTTTTAGGACTAAATAATTCCCAATAATCCGGCATACGCTCGACATAACCCAAACCTACATAAGTTTTGCCATCATCATGCTCGGGATGATGATTTTCAAAACGAATAAAGGCACTAGGTAAAGTTTCATTGCGTTCCTGCTGAGATTGAACAGCATCTACATTGACCTGATCCAGACGTAACCCAGACACTAGCTTATTGTTATCACTAAGCTGATAACTGAGTTCGCCAAAAGTCCCCATAGACTGGAATTTCATATCTTTAGTACGTGGCATGTTTTGATAAGCAATATTATTCTCTGTATCCGTTTTACGGATGCTGTGCTCATTATTCTGACTATCGATACCTGTAATGAGCTGTACCTTATCCCATTCACTGGTCATAGCTACACGCGCATTTAAAGTTCTACGCGATACATTAGTGGCTGTTGGTTTAGGCATCATCATATTTGGCTTAAAATCACGTAAACTATAATTATCCATGACATGATCGTTATAGTTATAGTTCACTTGAGCTTCGACTTTTTGAATGACATCGGTAAGATTTTTCTTTTCTACACGAAGTCCTAAACTTTCACGGGCAAACTTGGAACCATCCATCATGCGTCCCGCATAGACCGCTTCACCGTCTGCCTTACCCCCACTCAGCTCGATCCAGGTATTTTCATCGGGTGTCCAGCCTAAAGCGATATCCGTATTCCAGCGCTCCCATGCCGATGGAACAGTATCATCATTGCCATCTTGATAATCATCTGACTCAGAACGATTGGCATTTAAACGGATATATTTGGTTTCGTCACCAATCGCGGTTTCCACATTCTGATCCAGACGACCATAAGAACCGAGCAGCACACTGGCCTGACCACGATAATTTTTTTCAGCTGTTAATTCAGTTTCCGGACCACGCTCAAAAATGACCGTGGCTGCTGAACCAGTATTGGCATACTGAACCGTTTGCGGTCCTTTAATCACCGAGATCCGGTCATAACTTTCTGGGGAAATATACGAAGTCGGTGAGTCCATGCGACTTGGGCATGCCCCAAGATTTTCCGTGCCATCGGTCAGGATTTTAATCCGCGAACCAAACATGCCACGGAAAGTGACATCACCATTGGTGCCAGCACCGCTGTTGACCGAACTGAAGCCGACAATGCTCTGCAGATAATCTGCACCATCTGTGGCTGGAATAGGCTGGATTGGCTGTTTTGGATCTGCATGCACAATCAACCCATTGGCATCATTGCCTTGATGAGCTGTGGCCACAATTGGCGCTAAAGTTTGTACGATTGCCGTTTGCTGTTCAGCACATGCTGAAGCTGAATAACCGGCAACACAAATCGCAGCCGCAAGTGGCTGTAAAAAGAATTTTGGCTGAGCCATTTTCAATCTCACTAATACATAAATATGAGCTGCGGTTGAAGCAGCGTAAGGGGTAGAGTCAGTCAAGACCCGAAAATACCTTTTGATTTATGCAAATAGTGGTGGGGCTCGCCCTTGGGGCAGAAGAAAGAGTCGCTGCAAAACAAACCAGACATGACTAAAGGTCTTCTGGAATGCAATTAAGCGAACCTGGATACGATCTAAAACTTCTTTGACTTCTAATTCAGGGGGCAAAACCAAATTACCGTAGACGGTACAGTACTGACACTTATGATTGGCATCGTGATCATGCCCTGCATGTTGTTCATGCTCTTGAGTGTCTTGATGGATCTGATGCTGGGAATGTTCAGAAGGAGAAGTTTGATGAATAGAAGTAGAGCTGAGTAATAATGCACGCGTAATGGTTTCACAGACCGGAGCAATCTGATATTGCTTCGGAAGCAAGGGCTGTAAAAAAACAGCAATCTGTAAAAATACCGCTATACAAGATAGCAGTAGCCCACTACGTAAAAGCACAGGCAAACCCTAAAATTTGTCTAACTCAAGTATAACAAAGCCCAATCGAAATTGGGCTTTTTGTTATTTTTCATTTTATTTAAATATTTGTGCTTAACGTTTTACCGCAACCTTGTCTTTTTCACGTTGACGAACAACTTTTTCGACTTTTTCACGTGCACGTTGACGCTTTAATGGCGATAAATAATCGACAAATAACTTGCCATTTAAGTGATCCATTTCATGTTGAATACAAACAGCGAGAAGTTCGTCTGCTTCTATCTCAAATGATTGACCTTCAAGGTTAATTGCCTCAATTTTTACACGTGACGGACGCTCAACTTTATCGTATATTTGAGGCACTGACAGGCAGCCTTCTTCATAGGGCTGAGTTTCTTCAGTTAACGGGGTAACTTTGGGGTTAATAAATACCATGGGTTGGTCTTTATTTTCAGATAAATCCATGACAATCAGCTGAATATGATGATCGACCTGTGTTGCAGCCAAACCAATACCTGGCGCTTCATACATAGTTTCAAACATATCTGCTGCAAGCTGACGAATTTCATCAGTAACTTCTTCGACTGGTTTAGCAATGGTACGAAGACGGGGATCCGGGAAACTTAAAATAGGTAATAAGGCCATACGGTGTCCTCACTTATGCCATTGATCAAAAAACAAAATGAAGGAATGCTTCATCAAAAAAATGTGTGTAATATCGTTATTATAACGCAACTACATACATAATTTTAGGAATTATGATAATGAAAAAGGTTTTGAAGGGCATGCCAACTTTTAGTGCCTTGGGGTTTAAAAAACAATTATTGGCACTTGCCGTTTGCGTAAGTGTTGGGGTCGGCGTTGTCAGTATAGCTGAAGCAGCACCCGCTCGAAATATTAATCCACCTGCATTAAAAGCCGGAGCACCCCAAGTTTATGTGGTGAAAAAAGGCGATACTTTATGGGATATTTCCAAAAGATTTTTAAAAAATCCAGTACGCTGGCCTGAAATCTGGGCAAGCAATAAACACGTGAAAAATCCACACTGGATTTTCCCGGGCGACCGTCTGCTGATGTGTACCTATAATGGCAAACCGATTATCGGTAAAGATGAAGGTGATGGCTGTGAAGGGATTATCCGTCGTTATACCGGTGGCACTGGTACAAAACTGCAACCTCAAGTTCGGGTTGAATCTTTAAACAACGCCATTCCTGTGATTCCACTGGAATATATCAAACATTGGTTAGAACGTAGCACCATCGTGACCCCTGAATCGATTCAAGGTACGCCATACATTTTAGGTACTGCGGATCAACGTGTGCTTGCGGCAAAAGGTCAAACCGTTTATGCACGCGGAAATGGTCTGGAAGTCGGTCAACGCTATGCAGTTTACCGTGAAGGCGAACCGTACATGTTTAGCGATGCAAAAGGTCAAAAATACAATGCCGGTCTTGAGTTAATTCAAGTTGCCTCTGGTGTGGCTGTACGCGGTGAAAATGACATTACTACACTGGAACTGACAGACACTTATAATGCTGAAGTTCGTCGTGGTGATCGCGTTCTGCCTGAATACGATCCAATGCTGCCAACCTTGTTCTATCCAAGCAATGCCGAAGATGTGGTTGGCGGCGGCCAAGTGGTTCGCGTAATGGGCTCCATTGGAACGGCGGCAAAACACAGTGTGGTAACGATTGACCGTGGTAGCTTGCAAGGTGTTCAAGTTGGACATGTGCTCACAGTGAACCAAAAAGGCGAAGTCGTTACTGATCCGAAAACCAAAGAACGTGTTCAATTACCTGGTCAACGTATTGGTAACATCATGATATTCAAAAGCTTTGAAAACTTAAGCTATGCTTATGTGCTTGATAGCGAATTACCGATTAAAGTCGGTGCTGGCATTCAGCCACCACTGATGGATGAATAATCCTTTAATCTAAATCTAGAAATGAGGCTGACATTCAGCCTCATTTCTTTTTTAAACAATAATTTAAACAATAAAAAGAAGACATTTTTAAAGGTCTCATTATGCTCAATTCATTAAGCTCCTTACAGCTGGATTACATTCGCTTATGGTTTCTGGTGCAACACTCTCTAACCAGCTTTTATAAAATCAATTCACACTATTCCAATCTTGCTGAGGCAACACAGCCCGATCAAATTGAAACGTGGCAAAAGCTGGGTATTCACAAAAATCATATTCAGCGCCTGCGAGATTTTCACCTTCCCGAATCACAGCTGCAATTTCAGCATTGTGTTACCCTTATTCAAAAACATAGCGACTTTATTCTCACCTTCGAGCATCCTGACTACCCGACTCAACTACTGCCCTATGCCGATAAACCACCTATTCTGTTTGGTCAAGGTGATGCTAAAGCACTATTACAACCTCAAATTGCGATTGTCGGCAGTCGTAAACCCAGTGCCCACGGGCGACAAGTGGCTTATGATTTTGCCTATTATTTAAGTGATCAAGGTTTTTACATTATTAGTGGCTTAGCAGAAGGGATTGATGAAGCCGCACATCAAGGTGCTTTACGCCACAGTCGAACCATTGCCGTGATGGGCACAGGCTTAGACCAAACCTACCCGACACAGCATCAGCAACTGCGACAACAAATTATTGCTCATTCGGGTACAGTAGTGACTGAATTTTTACCCGGAACCCCGCCTTTACAGCAACACTTTCCACGACGTAATCGTCTAGTGAGTGGCTTAAGTCTTGGCGTGATTGTTGCAGAAGCCGCACTGAAAAGTGGTTCTTTAATTACGGCGAAATGGGCGGCCGAACAAGGTAAATTGATTTTTGCTATTCCAGGTCATATTTATAGTGAGCATCATCAAGGCTGTCACCAACTGATTCGTGAAGGTACTATTTTGGTCGACCATCCTGAACAGGTGATTGAAGATTTAGCGCTACCCACCCAATGGCAGAATCAACAGCAGATTGAACAATCAAAAAGTTTGAATGGTATTGAAGTACAAACCGAATTACCGCCTCACTTAACGCCCCTGTATAACCAACTGGATTGGGTGGGACAAAACATAGACGATATTGTTGCTAAACAACAATCCGATATCGGTACACTGACCAGCCAACTGATGGAATTAGAGCTACTTGGCTTATGTATGCAACAGGCGGGTTTGTATCTACGTTGTCGTCCAAGTAAATAAGGTTCACAATATCCCCCTTAAATATATTTGAAGGGATAAGATCCAATGATTACCACCTCTGTTGCCGAAGCTGCTCAATGTTTAAAACAAGGACAAGTTTTAGCATACCCTACAGAGGCAGTTTGGGGCTTAGGCTGTGATCCTTTTAACCAGCAGGCTTTCTTGGAAATTTTACGCTTAAAGCAACGTCCGATTGAAAAAGGGGTGATTTTATTGGCGGCACAGATCGTGCAAGTGGAGCCTCTATTAGAGCCCCTTAATACAGAAATGCGTGAAAAAGTAATAGATTCTTGGAGTCATCGCTCACCGACTGAACGAGCGACCACATGGTTACTTCCTGCAGGCGACCATATTCCCAACTGGATTAAAGGCAACCACCCTAAAGTGGCGGTCCGTGTCACCACGCATCCTTTATGCGTGGCGCTATGCAATGCGTTTAATGGTTTTATTGTATCGACCAGTGCCAATCCTGCCGGTGGCACGCCTGCACACTCACTTCAAGAAGCCAATCAATATTTCTCAACGCAAATCAATTATTTGAATGGTGATTTGGGTCTTAGCCAAGAACCGAGCAGGATTATTGATGCCGAAACAGGTGAAGTGATCCGCGCTTAAAGCGGATCATTTTAACTGTTTGATTGATCAATACTAATTTTTGGACAAAAAAAAGCTCAGCCATATAGGGACGGCTGAGCATAAAAAGGATGTGCATAAATCACATCCAGAGGGTCTGTAAATCTGGTTGCAAAAGTTTAAATATTATTAAGAAATACTTAAACATTCACGATATAAATATTATCTAATAAATTATGTTGCTATACAAATATATTATTTATCTTATAAAACACTTAAAAACTATGAAATACTCATCATATTTTCTTAACAATTTAAATTATCTCACTATTTTTTAATCATCTTTTTTCTAAATAATCGTTTCAAGCTATGATTAAAACGATTATTCATCTCCCAATTCAATTAAAAATGAGTGAAAAAAAGTAATTCATTTGTTGTTTTTTTGATCTTATTTTTTAATTTAAGCATTCAATTTTACTGTTTCTACTGTCACCACTTTCTTTTGCGCCAATAAAATTCCCAGCAAAATGACTACGCCACCCATACTATGATAAATCGTCCAAGCTTCAGCTAACCACAGATTGGCAATAATCGCGGTACAGACCGGCATTAAGTTCATAAAAATACTGGTTCGATTCGGTCCAATCATTTGTACTGCCAGCATCCACACTAACGGTGCAATCAAGGAGGGGAAAATACCGGCATAGACAACACTGCCGACATTGTATTGATCAATCGCATCCAATCCTAACCATAAAACAAAGGGCAGATGGTAAAGCAAGGCAAAAACCATCTGCACATACAAGCTAATCATCAGTGGAATTTGGAGTTGCCACTTTTTCAGGAATACACCATAAAAAGCATAGAAAAATACCGCCAGCACCATCATGATATCGCCCAGATGGCCGCCTGACTGAATCAGATGAAGCGGATTTCCCTGGGCCATTACATAGAGCAAACCGGCAAAAGATAAAATACTGCCCACCACTGCAAAACGGTTCGGAATCTCCTTGAGCATGAGCATGGAAACAAAGATGGTAAACACGGGAATAAAGGCATTGATAATGCCCATATTGGTCGCCGTCGTATAATGCGCTGCGGTATACCCCAAGCCTTGATACAACACCATGCCAAAAGCACCCAATACTGCAAGCTGTTTCCAGTGCTGCATAACCAACTGACGTTCACGCCAGACTTTGCCCAACAAAAAGGGCGTTAAAATAAGAAAAGCCACTAGCCAGCGATAAAAACTGATACTGACAGGAGAAATATAATCTGCCACATAGCGTGTCACCGTAATATTCATTGACCAGATTAAAACCGCCAGTAATGGCAAACCAAGTGCCCACCAGACTGTTTTATTTTGCTGTGTCATACCCTTTCCTGTACTTGAATATCCAGTATTCATTTTTACTGAAGTCTGAAATAATTAGAATATCGAATTTCAGACATCCATATCGAGCTACAGACACATATAGATTGCTTCACTGCTGCGTAAGTAAAATTCATGATCGTTATAAAATTGAGGCAGTGACATATAAAAATTGAGAACAAGGACATTCACATGCTGGAACATATTGAACACTATATAGAAGTGGATGATTTCTTTTATCAAAAGGATGAAATTGTTGCGCCACACAGTTCCTTATGGGGCGATTTTAATTTTAGCCTGAATGGTATTCTAGAATATGAAATTGAAGGACAAATTTATCTGTCGCCACCGAATTACGGTCTCTGGCTGCCCCCTCAAACAGCGCATACTTCTATCGCTTTAGATGAACAAATCACTCATTATGTCTGTATTCGAATCCATCCTTCATTATGTGAACATTTTGCATCTTGCACCAAAACTTTAAGTATTCGCCCTTTTCTTCGGCATCTGGTACATGAAATCCTAGAACAAAAACAACAAGGTATATCGACCACACATTATCCGCATTTATTACAAGTGCTGATGGATCAACTGAAAACTGCACCAGCTTATGAGCATTATTTACCACAAACCAGTCATGTCTTGCTCAAGCCGCTCTTACAGCAATTAGCCAATCCGCAGCTATTTCAGAAAAGTTTGCAGCAACTGCTCCGCGACTCATCCATAAGCGAACGACATCTACTGCGTTTAAGCCAGCAAGAATTACAGTTGAGCTTATCTGAATGGCGAAATCGCGCGAAAATTTTATATGCAATCACTCAGATTCGCCAAGGCAAAACCTTGAAAAAATTGGCCTATGAACTGGGTTATCAGCACAGTTCCAGCTTTATTGAGTTCTTTAAACGCTATACTGAAAAAACCCCTGCACAGCTGCGTGATGTCTAATATTTAAACGGCTTTAAATTACCTTTTTTGCAATTTTCGGCAAATAACCCAACAAAAAAACCATAGTCAGCAGCCAAAAAAGTATGCGATTTTGATCACCATACTCCACTTAGTATGTGCCGTATTTTTAAATTTGAATGAATAGAATCAGGTTTAATGATTGAATCAAACCTATGAGGATGCGTTATGAAAAAACGATTACTGGCTTCACTGTGTTTTGCGGCTATGGCATTAACAGCCTGTGATAAAAAACCAAATGAAGCACCTGCATCGTCATCGACTCGCCCTACTAACACTCAACCCGCAACTGCTGCCTTAAGCTCAAACAATGCCGCAGATATTAAAAATGATTTAAACCAAATTGAAACGCTCTCCCACAGTCGAGCCAAAGAAGCAGCAGCCTTGCAAAACAAAGCCAATGAAGCGGCACAAAAAAGTGATAAAGCTTCTTTAAATGCGATTGTTGCGGAAATGAAAACCTACATTGCACGCTTTAATCAAGATCTCGATGCTTTAAACCTGAAAAGTTCAGAGCTTGATGCTGTCCGCGACAAAATCAAAAAATCCAATAATATTGGAATAGAACTTTCTGAAGCGAGTATTGCCAATACACCCGATACTAAAAAAATTACCGAACTGCAAAACCGAGCCACTCAATTGCAAAAAGAATTGCTCACTGAAATGCAGGCTTTGCAAACCAAAGCGAAAACAGCTCCATAATCTTGGGCGGTTATATAAAAAGCAGGTCTGTCAGCCTGTTTTTTTAATTCCTTTATCTGGGAAGACTCGCTCACAAAGACTAAATTCTCAACAAGCCCGAATAAATGCTTGTCGATAGGCGCAATAACCGTTAAAACAAAACAGTGATAATCTCAAGCATTTAAGGACAACAGAATGAGCCAATCCGTTTATGACATTCCTGTCAGAACCATTCAAGGCAATGACACTACACTGAACCAATATCAAGGTAAAGTTCTGCTCATTGTAAATACCGCATCTAAGTGTGGTCTTACTCCGCAATACGAAGGCTTGGAAAAACTGTATAAGGAAAAGAAAGAGCAAGGACTTGAGATTTTAGGTTTTCCTGCCAATAACTTCCTGGCACAAGAACCGGGTTCTGATGAAGAAATTCAGGAATTCTGCTCACTCAATTACCAGGTCGATTTCCCACTGTTTTCTAAAATTTCGGTTGCCGGTGAAGACAAGCACCCACTTTATCAAACTTTGACTCAAGCGATTCCAGAACGTATTGGCGAAGGTCCGTGGTGGAAAGATTTGGTTGATTATGGTTTAACCCCGAATCCTAAACCGGAAGTGCTGTGGAACTTTGAAAAATTCCTGATCAATAAAAGTGGTGAGGTTGTGGCGCGTTTCGCACCGGATATTACTGCGGATGATGCACGTATCGTTGATGCGGTGAATGCCGAACTTGCCAAGTAATTTGTAACAACAATGTAGGCATCTACACACCGTGTAGGTGCTTATTTTTTATTATAGAAACAATAATTTAAATTAATGAAAATCCATCCTCCCTATTTCATATTTCATCCTTTATTTTAATCATTTAGCAACACTTCATCCATGATCTATCAAGGACTTAGGCATAAGATGAAGCTATAAACCAACCGCCATGAACAAAAGGTAAAGTATGAATACTCTAATAAAAGCAATCGTTTTATCACTCTCTACTGCTTTGGTTGCTGCACCTGCAATGGCTGCTCCACAAGAGCATCATTCGCAACAACACAACCAGCAACATAACCAACAGCCTGTTCAAAATCACCATAAAGCACCTGTTCAGCAACATCACAATGCTGTACATAAAAAAGCGGTAAATCCATCACATGACTGGAGAGTGGGTCAAAAAGTACCAAGTCAATATCATGGCAAAAGCTATAAAGTTGACCACACTAAATACAAAAAATTGAGCAAACCTGGTAAAAACCAACAATGGATTAAAGTGAATGGCGATTATGTTTTAATCAATGTGAAGAGTCATAGCATCATCAAAATCATTGGCGGCTAATTCCAGCGATCTCGGTGAGAAAAGAGTGCTTCGGCACTCTTTTTTAATGCCTGAAAATAAATTTGTTATCGCTTTGCAACAATCGGTTTTTTCTACACATTTCACCCTTATATTAAGCATCATTAAAGTAAAGATATGAATTGGTTATGAAAAAATTCATCCAAAATGTGGTTTCTCCTTTTGTGATGTTTAGTGCGGGCATTTTGTTGATGGGCTGTGAGCAAGCCAATTCTCCTGATTCAACAGAAAACCAAACTTCACAATCAAGCGAAGTATCTGAACAGCTTTCTAAAGAATCAGCAGAAACACCTAAGGCTGATCTGAAAAATGGCAACATGTTTTATATCGTGCGTGACGTTGCAGATATGCAGCTGAAAGCTGGCGATTATGTTGAGCAGCTCAAGCAAACTCAAACTGATTTAGAAACTGCCATCAATGACAAAGATCAGCAGCAGCTCCAAGCCACTGCCAAACATTTACAACAACAACTGACCGGTTTTAATCAGGCGCTGACTGGCTTGAACCTGAAAAGTCAGGAAATTGATTCGATTCGTCAAAATATCATGCAAGCCAATCAGCAAGTCCTTGCTACCCCATTTTTAAATGGAGAAGTGGATTTGAGTCAGGTCGATTTCAAGAAAATTGAAAAACAGATGGGCAGTATCCAAATGGAAATGATCAAATTGGCCGGGATGATGATTCCACAAGGACAGGATGAACCAGAGCAGAATGAACAAGACCCAAATGAACCAAATCAAGAAAGCTAATGCTTAAACCAAGTTAGACCAATTCAGTTAAGCTGAATTGGTCTAATAAAATGGATCCTTAAAGTCTCATATCAATCACAATACGCCCGTCAATTTTCCGGTGCTCCATACGCTCAAAAATATCATTAATATTTTCTAACGGTTCCACATGTATATGAGCCTTGACCTTGCCACGAGCAGCAATATCCAGTGCTTCTTTCAAGTCTAAACGTGTTCCGACAATCGAACCACGCACCGTAATCCCTTCCAGTACCATATTGAAAATGGACAAGTCGAATGTCCCAGGCGGCAAACCATTCAAAACCATGGTTCCACCACGACGTACAATCGCAACTGCTTGTTCAAATGCTTTAGGCGATACAGCGGTT
This sequence comes from Acinetobacter sp. ANC 5378, assembly GCF_013004315.1. Lineage (NCBI taxonomy): Bacteria > Pseudomonadati > Pseudomonadota > Gammaproteobacteria > Moraxellales > Moraxellaceae > Acinetobacter > Acinetobacter sp. ANC 5378. The sequence goes on along the minus strand of NZ_JABERK010000043.1, from coordinate 41,536 downwards.
ACCAATACGCCATGACATCCCTCACCACCTGTAGCTTTTAACACTTCTTCTTTAACATCGACTTTAAGCGCATTTAATCCAACATCCGCGCCCAGACTTTTTGCCAAATCAAGCTTGGTGTCATCGACATCAATGGCGACCACATTAAAGCCCATGGTTTTTGCATATTGCACTGCTACATGCCCCAAACCGCCAATACCGGAAATGGCAACCCAGTCCCCAGTTTTGGCTTCCGTCATTTTCAAGCCTTTATATACCGTAACACCTGCACACAAGATCGGAGCGATTTCAAGAAGATCGACCCCTTCGGGAATGACACCGACATAATCACCATCTGCCAGGCAATATTCGGCAAAACTTCCGTTGACTGAATAACCTGAATTTTGTTGCTTTTTACACAGTGTTTCCCAGCCTGCATAGCAATGATCACAGTGACCACAAGCCGAATAAAGCCATGGAACACCGACAATATCACCCACTTTTAAGTGATCAATTCCCTCACCTATTTCTATGACTTCACCCACGCCTTCATGTCCCGGAATAAAAGGTAAACTCGGTTTCACCGGCCAATCCCCATGCATGGCGTGTAAATCGGTATGACAAACACCTGTGGCAATGATCTTTACCAAAACTTTGCCCGGGCTGATTTTGGGTATTTCAACTTCTTGTATTTGTAGTGGTTGATTAAATGCAGTCACCACCGCTGCTTTCATGGTATTTGCCATGTTAATTCTCTCCCTATTACCCATACTAAGATGGTTCTTTTTTTAAAACCATGGTTCACTATATAGAGCAATAAATAGCCAATAGTAGGGGTTTTGTAGCAGATTTGCTTGTTTTGAATTATTGTTGCAGCTCATTTACATGGTATCTTTCAGCTAAAATTTAAATGAATAAAATAAGCAGATCGTGAAACAAGAAAGTCAGATGTTCTGTTGATTTCAGGGCATTTTAAAAATACTGAAGTGATGAGCTGCTCACTACATTCAAAAGAAGGTCTGTTAATGGAATTTTGCCCCATTAGTCATTGCATGATTTAATGAAGATTCTCTTTCTAGTTCGCAGAATTTTTCATGCAACTGATTATTTTTACCGGTGTCCAAGCTTCAGGTAAATCCTCTTTTTACTTAATAAATTTGCATCACAGTCATTTGCGGATTAATTTGGATATGCTGAAAACACGGCATCGTGAAAATCTAATTTTTGAAGCGTGTTTAGCGGGTAAATCTAAATGTGTGATTGATAATACCAACCCGACAAAAGCAGATCGCGCACGTTATATTGAGCGTGCTAAAGCTGCCGGTTTTGAAGTAATTTCTTATTTCTTTGAAACGGACTTAAACAGTACTTTACAACGAAATAATCAACGTATCGGTAAAGCCAATATTCCTGAAGTCGGTGTTCGGGCAACCTATAAAAAATTAGAACACCCCAGTTTAGCTGAAGGTTTTGATGAAATTTTTAAGGTGAAGATTGTGGGAAATAGAGAGTTTTCTATTTTGCCTATAAATAATTGATGTTTTTATAAAAAAACAGTAACCACTTCTCATTTTTGCTATAAAATGTGCAAATAGAAATATAGAAAAACATTTTATATAATGAAAAAAATTGTTCTTGTGGTGGTCTGTTTAGCAATCATGGCATATGGCGTGTTGCATTTCATCATGCCTGAAAAAACCACGCCACACTTAAATCAATTTTTTTCTAAACCAATAAAAGATGTTCACCTGATTCAAGACTGGCTCAAACACAATCAACAGCAGCAATTATTATTGGTTGATGTCATTCAACCGGTCAATCCAAAGCAAAAAAGTGCTTATATTGAATATATAAAACAACGAATTGAATTCAACCAACAAAATATTCAGCGTCTTGAGCTCAGTCACTATCACAGCAAGACATTTAAAGAAATTCAACAACTTGAAATTCATGCTCTACAACAATGGAATAATATCCATCAAACTAATATTGTGGATGCTTTTGAACAGCAACAACGTTTTCTAGATCTGCCCATTGCAGAGTTTGAACAACTGGATTCTGGAGCACGTTATGTATTTCAACAACAAGAAATTAGCGTATTGCAACAATTACAACAGTTAGTCCAGCAAAACAGCGATTTTGTTGCAGATATTGACCACAGCCTACTTAGCGACTGGCTTAACTATCATTTAATGCAACATGAGATTCACCCGATTGTTGCCGAATGGCAAGACCCATCCTCAACTAGAACACGTAACCGTTCAGAAGCGTCGCAAGATTTACAATTGTATAAACGTTTTCAACCCAATACGGATGAATACAAATACATTAAGGCTCTTTCAACTCAGCTTTGGCATGTTGAATATCCAGCTTCATCCAATTTGGTCGCAGCAAACCCTCGACCTATTTCATATGCGGATCAATCTGGAGAAGATATCCTTTTACCTGAAGATGCACCAAAAGCTGAAAAATTAAAGCAATTGATTAAGATGCAAAACGACAGAGTGAATCGTCTATTGTTAGGTCAGCTCAGAGAGGCTTTCTTCAAAGACAACAAAAATTAGAATTTTAGTTTAGGAAAATAGCTCAAACAGTTTTGATGAGATGTTTAAGGTGAAGATTGTTGGAAATGGGGAGTTTTTGGTTAATTTATTGATATAAATAAATAAGCTAGTAAAATAATTTCATAATTTTCAAATATATCTAATCTATAAAATGAATACACCCCAAATAATCTATAATTTTCTTTGTCGACTTGAACCATGCCTTAAACAAGGCTACAGACCTTTTGAAAGTTTTTAAATTGCTCTTGGAGTAGAAAGTAACTATAAAGATTTCTATCGATTACAATTAAAGTTAGCTGAATATATTTATAATCTTGCAGATTTTATCGAACTGGAACAACCTGATATCGATATTGATCGGGCATGGGTAAATGACATTATAAAATTCTTGTCATTGCCAATAAATACTAAATCTGATGATTTTGCACTTTCAGCCCATAAATTATTTCCTCATGTTAAAAACTTTATAGGTTCACAAATTCGTATTTGGAACTTAGTACATGGGAATCAGAAAAATTTAGATAAAGACCAAATGAGTTCAATCAAACAAAAATCTGAGATATTAATAGAAGAATTTATTAAAAATAATGAGTTGGCACCAAATGTAAGAGCATTTTTAATTAAACAGCTTCGCAAAATTATTGAAGCAATTGATCATTATCAGATCTATGGTAATGAGGGTTTAGTCGAGATCCTGGATGAATCTATTGGGCATGCTTTTACCAACAAAAACTACGAAGATTTTTTAAAAGATGATCAAAGTACCACATGGAAAGAATATTTATTAATTATTAGCACAGTCGTAACCACATCAGATAGTTTTGTTTCTTTAACAAACAATATTAAGAATTTTCTCCCATAAAAAAACCACCCTTTCGGGTGGTTTTTTCAATCTCGAACCGTCTCTTACTGAGCGCGGTTTTTGATTTTGCGGATCGTTTCCAACTGTGCAGCAGTTTCTGCAAGAGCAGCCAAAGCAGCAGCAGAGTCCAAATCGCTCTTTTGATTTGCAAGCAATTGTTCAGCGTGTTTACGCGCTTCAATAATTGCAGCTTCATCTAAATCGTGTGCACGAACTGCAGTATCTGCAAGAATCGTAACCACGTGCGGTTGAACTTCAAGAACACCACCTGATACATAGATTAACTCTTCTGTACCATTTTCAAGCAAAACGCGAATTGCGCCTGGCTTGAGCAAAGTTACCAACGGAGCATGGCCAGGCATAATACCCAACTCACCGCCAGCACCTTTTGCAATTAGCATAGTTACAGTGCCAGAGTACAAAGACTCTTTTACACTTACAACATCACATTGCATAGTCGCCATGAGAATCTCCTAAATTAGAGTAGCTAATTAAAGTTTCTCGGCTTTAGCAATAACTTCGTCAATACCACCAACCATATAGAACGCTTGTTCTGGAATGTGATCGTATTCACCAGCTAGAAGACCTTTAAAGCCACGAATCGTTTCTTTAAGAGATACTAATTTACCAGGCGCGCCAGTAAATACTTCAGCTACGTGGAACGGTTGAGAGAAGAAACGTTGGATTTTACGCGCACGGTAAACAACCAATTTATCTTCTTCAGCAAGCTCGTCCATACCCAAGATCGCGATGATGTCTTTAAGCTCTTTATAACGTTGCAATACATTCTGTACAGAACGTGCAATTTCATAATGCTCTTGACCAACAACTAACGGATCTAATTGGCGTGAAGTTGAGTCTAGTGGATCGATCGCTGGGTAAATACCACTTGACGCGATGTCACGGCTCAATACAACAGTTGCGTCTAAGTGAGCAAACGTTGTAGCAGGCGATGGATCTGTTAAGTCATCGGCAGGTACGTATACCGCTTGGATTGACGTAATAGAACCAGACTTAGTCGATGTAATACGTTCTTGAAGAACACCCATCTCTTCTGCAAGAGTCGGTTGGTAACCTACTGCAGATGGCATACGACCTAGAAGTGCAGACACTTCGGTACCAGCCAATGTGTAACGGTAAATGTTGTCAACGAACAACAATACGTCACGGCCTTTACCGTTTTCGTCTTTCTCGTCACGGAAGTATTCAGCCATAGTCAAACCAGTTAACGCTACGCGTAAACGGTTTCCTGGTGGCTCATTCATCTGACCGTAGACCATTGCTACTTTGTCTAGAACGTTAGAATCTTTCATTTCGTGATAGAAGTCATTACCTTCACGAGTACGCTCACCAACACCAGCAAACACAGATAAACCTGAGTGAGCTTTCGCGATGTTGTTGATCAATTCCATCATGTTTACGGTTTTACCAACACCGGCACCACCGAACAGACCAACTTTACCACCTTTAGCAAACGGGCAAAGTAAGTCGATGACTTTAATACCAGTTTCTAAAAGGTCAGTAGAAGCAGCTTGTTCAGCATAAGAAGGTGCTTGACGGTGAATCGGTAAACGCGCTTCAGTAGCAACAGGACCAGCTTCATCGATCGGGCGACCAAGAACGTCCATGATACGGCCTAGAGTCGCTGTACCTACAGGTACAGAAATCGGCGCACCAGTGTTAACTACGTTCAAACCACGCTTAAGGCCTTCAGTAGAACCCATTGCAATAGTACGAACTACGCCATCACCAAGTTGTTGCTGAACTTCTAAAGTAGTTTCAGTACCATCAACATGGAGAGCGTCATAGATCTTAGGAACGCTGTTGCGTTCAAACTCGACGTCGATAACCGCGCCGATGATCTGAATGATACGACCGCTATTCATTGCTGTCTCCTCAATTCAAAATAATGTTAAACGGCAGCGGCACCACCAACGATCTCAGAAATTTCCTGAGTAATCGCGGCTTGACGCAGCTTGTTATAAATAAGTTGTAGGCTCTTGATGATTTCACCCGCATTGTCGGTCGCAGCTTTCATTGCCACCATACGTGCAGATTGCTCACATGCGATGTTTTCAATCACACCCTGATACACCACAGACTCGATATAGCGAACCAACAAACCATTTAATAGCTCTTCAGCTTCTGGTTCATAGATATAATCCCAACCGTATGAACGGTTCAGATTCTCGCCTTCTTCAGCAGCTGCCAAAGGAACGAGTTGCTCAATCTTTTGATTTTGAGTCATGGCATTCACAAAGCCGTTTGATACAAGATAAATACGATCTAACTCGCCTTTATCAAATGCATCTAACATCACCTGTACAGAACCAGATAACTGTTCAAGACTTGGAGCATCACCCACTTGAGTGGTTGCACCAAGAACTTTACCGCCGTAGTTTTTAAAAAACGAAACCGCTTTTTGACCAATTAAAGCAAATTGAACTTCAATTGACTGCTCTTGTTGTTGCTGTACGTGTTTAACAACTTTCTTGAACAAGTTAATGTTCAAGCCACCTGCCAAACCACGATCTGAAGAAACAATGATATAGCCAACGCGTTTTACCGGACGTTCAACCATATAACGGTGTTTGTATTCAGGGTTCGCTTGTACCAAATGAGCAATTACACGGTGCATATTTTCGGCATACGGACGGCCTTGAGCCATGCGCTCTTGCGCACGACGCATTTTAGAAGCAGCCACCATTTGCATCGCGCGAGTAATCTTTTGCGTGCTCTTGATACTGGCTACTTTGGCGCGAATTTCTTTTAAATTTGCCATACGCTTAACCTAGTATTCGAAGGCTCTTTCAAGCCTCCGAAGGTTGATTCCGTGAACCAAACCGACTAGCTTTTAGCAATTGCTAAAATTAGTAAGTTTGAGTCGCTTTAAAGCTTTCAACACCTGCTTTGATAGCAGCTTCGATGTCTTTGTTGTAATCACCAGTTTCATCGATTTTTTGCATTAACGCAGCATGTTCTGAACGGAAGTAAGAGATCAACGCAGCATCAAAGTCTACGATTTTCTTCACTTCAACGTCAGCCATGTAGCCTTCGTTAGATGCATAAATTGAAACAGCTTGGTCAGCAATTGAGTAAGGAGCATATTGTTTTTGCTTCATTAACTCAGTTACACGTTGACCATGTTCAAGTTGTTTACGAGTTGCTTCATCAAGGTCAGAAGCGAACTGAGCAAACGCTGCCAATTCACGGTATTGAGCCAAAGCGGTACGGATACCACCAGACAATTTTTTGATGATCTTAGTTTGCGCAGAACCACCAACACGAGATACAGAGATACCCGCGTTCACAGCAGGACGAATACCTGCGTTGAATAATGATGTTTCTAAGAAGATCTGACCATCTGTAATCGAAATTACGTTAGTCGGTACGAATGCAGATACGTCACCCGCTTGAGTTTCAATAATCGGCAATGCAGTTAATGAACCAGTTTGGCCTTTAACTTCACCGTTAGTGAATTTCTCAACGTAGTCAGCAGATACACGAGAAGCACGTTCAAGTAGACGTGAATGTAGATAGAACACGTCACCTGGATACGCTTCACGACCTGGTGGACGGCGTAAAAGCAATGAAATTTGACGATACGCAACAGCTTGTTTAGACAAGTCATCATAAATGATTAACGCATCTTCACCACGGTCACGGTAGTATTCGCCCATTGTACAGCCAGAGTACGGAGCCAAATACAGCATTGCTGCTGGATCAGATGCACCTGCTGCTACAACAGTGGTATACGCCATAGCGCCAGTTTCTTCTAGCTTGCGCACAACGTTAGCGATAGTCGATTGTTTTTGACCAATAGCTACGTATACACATTTAATGCCAGAATGTTTCTGAGCGATGATCGCATCGATCGCCATTGCTGTTTTACCAGTTTGACGGTCACCAATGATCAACTCACGTTGACCACGGCCTACAGGGATCATTGTATCTACTGATTTATAACCAGTTTGTACAGGTTGATCCACTGATTGACGCCAAATTACGCCTGGTGCTACTTTTTCAACAGCATCAGTTAATTTTGCATCAATAGGGCCTTTACCATCAATTGGGTTACCCAAAGCATCTACGACACGGCCTAAAAGTTCTGGACCAACCGGAACTTCTAATACACGACCTGTGCAACGCGCTTTTTGACCTTCTTGAAGGTTTAAGTAGTTACCTAAAACAACGACGCCCACTGAATCCTGTTCTAGGTTCAGTGCCATACCAAATAAGCCGCCGTCGAATTCGATCATTTCACCGTACATTGCATCAGCAAGGCCGTGAATACGCACAATACCGTCGGAAACCATAACAATGGTCCCTTCGTTCTTAGCGGTCGCGCTGGTGTCCAGATCGCCGATACGCTGTTTAATGAGCGCACTGATCTCGGATGGATTCAGTTGTTGCATTGCGCTATACCTCAATCTTTTTTAAGTTCAGTCTTCTTATATGCAATTAAGCAAGAAGACGAGTCCGCATTTTTTCAAGCTTGTTAAGTGCAGAGTCATCTATCACTTGGTCGCCTGCACGAATAACAACACCTGCGATTAACGCCGGATTAACTTCTACAGTTACATTTACAGCAGCGTTAAATTTTTTCTCTAACGCTTGAGCAAGTAATTGTTCTTGTACAGAAGTCACAGGGAATGCTGATTCAATCACAACATCCACAGTATTGTTATTCTGTGATTTGAGTAGTTCGTATTCTGCTTCAATTTCAGGTAACAACGCTAAACGATCGTTGTCTGCAAGAAGAGTCAAAAAGTTTGACACTTCTTGAGTTTGATTCTCACCTAAAACTTTTGCAAAAACACTTACCTGCTCAGCAGGAGTAAGCTCAGGGCGATTCAAATAAGCGGAAAATGCTTCGTCTTGCACCGCAGCACTGAGCACTTGTAACACATTCGACCAATTGTCAGTTGCACCTTGCTCAGAAGCGAAAGCAAATGCTGCTTTTGCGTACGGGCGTGCCAACGTCAAGAGTTCAGCCATAATCGCCTCGCTTAAAGTTTAGCAGCCAGCTGAGTAAGCATGGCATTGTGAGCTTCCGCATCAACTTGCTGGTTCAGAATTTTTTCTGCACCAGTAACTGCCAAGGCAGCAACTTGTTGACGTAATTCTTCGCGTGCAGCATTGATTTCAGTATCAACAGTTTCTTTCGCCTGTTGACGGATACGCTCACCTTCAGCAGCTGCTTGGGTACGCGCTTCTTCGATCAATTGTGCACCACGACGGTTCGCTTGTTCGATCAATTGAGCCGCTTGTGCTTTTGCCGCATCTAATTCAGCTTTCACTTGAGCTTGCGCATCGGCAAGGTCAGCTTTTGCTTTTTCAGCAGCATTTAGCCCATCAGCGATACGACGCTGACGTTCACTAATCGCATTGATTAGTGGTGGCCATACAAACTTCATGCAGAATGCGACAAACATCGCAAATGCAATTGCTTGGCCAATCAATGTGAGGTTGATATTCATAGCTATTCCTCAATAGTTTAATTTAGGAATTAAGCTGATTAACCTACAAATGGATTAGCGAAGATGAAGAACAAGCCAATACCAACACCGATCATAGGCACAGCATCAAGAAGACCTGCGATTAAGAACATACGAGTTTGAAGTTGTGGAGCCAATTCTGGTTGACGAGCAACAGCTTCAAGGAAACGGCCGCCTAAAAGACCAAAACCAATCGCAGTACCTAAAGCACCAAAAGCGATCAAGATAGCAGATGCAATTGCAACTAGACCTAAAGTGAGTTCCATGATAATTCCTCAGAGGTTAGGTTTTATACCAAATTAAGTTAGAAAACTGTACCCAACCATCTCGTGATAGTCAGGCAATACCATTAATGTTTTTCGCTAGCCATACTCAAGTATACGATAGTTAGCATCATGAAAATGAATGCTTGTAGCGTAATAACAAGAATGTGGAAGATCGCCCAAGGCACAGACAACGCCCACTGGATCCAGAACGGTAATAACGCGATGAGGATGAAGATTAACTCACCTGCATACATGTTACCGAAAAGTCGGAGAGCCAATGAAACTGGACGTGCAAGGAAGGTTACCAATTCCAAAATTAAGTTCACTGGAATAAGCAACGCTTTTGCAACTGGGTTACTTGGATTGAACGGGTTAAGTGCCAATTCGCCAACAAAACCACCAATACCCTTTTCACGGATACTGTAGAACAGGATTAAAACAAATACAGACAATGACATACCAAGGGTAATGTTAGGGTCAGTAGATGGAACAATCTTGAAGTAAACGTGGTGAGGGTCCATACCAAACACGTTTGCACCAATCAATTGAGCTGTATACGGGATAAAGTCAACTGGGATCAAGTCCATTGCGTTCATGAGGAAAATCCACACGAAAATGGTCAATGCAAGTGGTGCAATTAAGCGTGATTTGCCATGGAAAGTGTCGCGAACACTTGAGTCAACAAACTCAATGATCATTTCAATTGCAGACTGGAACTTGGTAGGAACACCAGAGTTTGCAGCTTTCGCTACGCACCAGAACAACAAACAGAAAATCACACCAAGCGTGATTGACCAACCCATTGAATCCAAGTGAATAGCAGTGAACCCCATCTGTTGAGCTTCATCAGCAGTCTCAGCCAATTTCCAAGAACCATCCGGCATTTTGCCATAGGTTAAATTGGTCAAGTGATGCTTGATATACTCGGTCGAAGTAAGCGCATGTTCTTCAGCAGCCATAAATCACACCTGGTCAATGTCAAATACTAAATAGAGTGAACGAACATCGCGTGCTGCCTGATATCTCGTCCATCTCCTAAAAAACTTTTCAATTTTTTGTTGTGCTTAAACCCGTTTTTGTAGACGTGACGCCAAAAAAGGGGCGACCCACGACATGGCTTGAACGAGGATAAAACCACAAAACAACGCCACCGCTGACAACGGTTTAACGTTACTTAAAATTAAAATGAAACCAACGATCACAATTGCAAACTTGCCCATCAAGCCTCTATACATGTTCGAAAGAACCTGCTTTGAAGCTCGCGCACCTGCGGCTCGAAACGATTGCCAAGAAAAATAACAACTTGCAAGCCAACACACCAACGCACCAAGTGCGGCGCTGTAGGCTGCAGTCGAGTCTTTCAGGACCCACGCTATCAAGGCTGAAACAGGGATCATGCATGCTTGTAAGATGACCAAAGCTTTCGCTAATCGTCGATCAATCATGCGACTAGTTCGGCTCATTATTTATTCACTCACAGCATTCATGCTTGACAAGTTTAGCTGATGATCGTTTTTAATCGCAGGCATTATAGAGTTACACCCCTGAACATGCAATCTTTTCCCGACCTAAGTCTGGTTTTTTTCAACGATTAAGTTGCTTTCATACTAATCAATAGTTGTTTATTTTTTGTATTACTTTCGTGCATTTAGCACACAGTTATGGGTTTGCTCGGCAAGTTTTTTCCAAGCCAGCACAAAATCCCCTGCCCCACCCATGCTTTCGTCTACTGCCTGAAAGGTAATCGGATTCAATTTCTGGTATTGATTTTTACTGGCATGCCCTTCAGCCAACAGGCACATTTTGCGACTCGGACGGCTATCATTTAGGTATTTAATTTGCGCCATCGTCGGTGCGACATGCGGATCATCGGTCAATGCACCGGCAAATTTCAAATTTAAGGCACGTTCTAAATATTGATACGCATCGTGATATGCCCAGTAGGTCTTTGCAGATGAATTGGTATTATATTGTTGTGCAGTCTGCAACATCGCTTGTGCAAAGCGCTTGGCATTGGCCCAATAGGTATCTTTATATTCGGGTAATTGCTGTGAACGCAGGGCTGCAATAAAAAAGCCAATCCGCACCGCATTGTTAGGATCTAGCCACACATGCGTATCTACCGTATTGTTCAACGGCACACCACGGGTAGTACGCTGAGGTAAGGTTTGCACGATACCGGAATCTAAAATAGAAATGGCTTTAGGATTATCAGACAACAGCTTATTCAATGGGGCTTCATGTGCCTTGCCCAACCAGATCACCAGTGATGCATCCAGGATAGCTTTGCGATGTGCTGGCGTAAGCGTGACATCGTGTCCGGTTTGATCCGCCAATAACAGTACAGGCTTTTCAACCCCTTGCGTGATTTCTTCAGCAATAAGATAAATTGGATGCGTAGAGACCACTAAACTTTGTGACCAGCTTAAGGTGGTGAATAAAGCAAGCGCACAAAATGCAAAGAAACGGGACATGAAAGAAGATCACTAAATTTTCAACAGGTGTTATAATATAACAAATAGACAAAAATACCTACGGCTAATCGAAACGGGTATCGCTTCATGTTAAGATTTAATGTCCATTTGTTTTTATAAATTTCGCACTTGAGGTTGGCTATGAGCTTATGTTCGCACGAACATCACAATGCATTACATGGCGTACATGACCATCATAATGTCGAAACACGACTGGCTGAAGCTGAAAGCCTCTGTGCGGCAACTGGCGCACGTTTAACACCGTTACGTAAAGAAGTATTAGGTCTGATTTTAAATGCCACAGGTCCAATGGGTGCATATGACTTATTGGCTAAAATTAAAAGTGATTCCGACCGCCCTGCTGCTCCACCGACAGTTTATCGCACTTTAGACTTTTTATTGGAAAAAGGCTTAATCCACCGTTTAACTTCTATTAATGCTTACATTCCATGTTGTCATCCGCGTGAAGGACATCAGGCTGCATTTTTAATTTGTACCCATTGCAAGAATGTGACAGAAGCTTCTGCACAGGGTTTATTAACACAATTAGATGCGCTTTCAGCATCTGATCAATTTACTGCACATCACAGTATTATTGAAATTTCTGGGATATGTCAGCAGTGCCGCAACAAACAGTAACAGCTCACACACTGATTGCCTTAGACAAAATCAGTGTACGTATCGATGAGCGTGACATTTTAAAGAATGTCGATTTCGCCTTACATGAGCGAGAAATTGTCACGTTGATTGGTCCGAATGGCGCAGGGAAATCTACCCTGATTAAAGTCTTGCTAGGGATTGTGAAAGCCAATTCAGGCAAAATTCATAGTCATAAAAAATTAAAATTTTCTTATGTGCCGCAAAAGTTTAATCCGTCGCATAGCTTGCCTTTACGGGTACAAGACTTATTGGCCTTAGAAAAATGCGATGCGGATAGAAAAGCAGAAATTATTTGCGATACCGGCATTACTAAACTCCAAGATTCTAAAGTACAACAACTATCGGGTGGTGAACGACAACGTGTTTTGTTGGCACGTGCTTTACTGCGTCAACCCGATGTACTGGTTCTGGATGAACCGATGCAAGGTTTAGATATTCAATCAGAAGCTGAACTGTACGAATATGTAAGAAGCTTGCCAATAAAATATGGCTGTGCCGTGTTAATGGTATCGCACGACCTGCAATGGGTCATGCAGGGTACGCACCGCGTGGTGTGTTTAAATAAACACATCTGCTGCAGCGGTTTACCTGAAAATGTGCAAAAGCATCCAGAGTATCAAGCCATTTTTGGTACCAATCGCGTTTTCTATCAGCATCATCACGAGCATTGTGCGCACGGTGACAGTGCAACCCCGTGCCAGCATGATCCTCGTCCTCATATTCACCCAGAACCGGAAGCTTAAGCCATGATGGAATGGTTACAAATATTGTTACCTGCATGGACCATGGGAACGCTACTGGTGTTTCTGACTGCTCCGCTGGGTTGTTTAATGTTATGGCGACGAATGTCTTTTTTTGCGGACACCATGGCACACGGTACTTTACTGGGTGTTGCGATTGCCGGTGCTTTAAGCCTCCCACTTTGGTTAGGCGTGACCTTTTTGGCATTCTTGTTGGTCGGTATTTTATGGGTCCTGCATGACCCTCGCCTGCCCAATGATGCTTTGCTGGCACTCTGTTCAGCCACCCTACTCTGTTCAGGCTTATTGTTTATCCAGCATATTCCAAGTTTAAGACCCGAACTGCTCAGCTATCTTTTTGGCGATCTGCTGCAAATTTCATGGTCCGATCTCCCAATGTTTGCTTTTGTGATTATTGCCGCTTTAGCTGTGCTGTATAAAAACTGGCAAGCACAGATTCAAATTGCAATTGACCCTGATATGGCAATAAGTGAAGGCGTGAATGCCAAATGGCAACGTCTGGTGTTTATGTTGTTATTGGCACTCTTTACCGTGTTGGCTTTACGTGCGGTAGGTTCATTGTTGATGGGTGCTTTACTGGTTATTCCAGCATTAACTGCACGACTTCTGGCAAACTCACCTAAACAGATGGTGGTTTGGGCTTTTGTGATTGCTCAAATCGGGATTAGTGTAGGTTTATGGTCAAGTGTAGGTTTAGACACATCGACAGGCTTAACAATTGTGCTCACCATGGCGATTTTGTTTGCAGTGATTTTTACAGTGCAGAAAGTGAAGAAGTTGGCTTAGTCTTTCCTTTATATATCGATCATTCTTTTAAGATGCATTTATTTTCTAACAGCCTCTCCTTATAAGGAGAGGCAAAACAATCTTTACTGATTACTGATGTACCAAGCTAAGTAATCCCGCTGCACAGCTAAACAAGACCGCAAAAGTCCGGTTCATATATTTTTGCTGTTTAGGGGATTTCAATACGCGTAAAACTTTGGCTGCAAGCCCTGTATAACCCGCCATCACGATCAGATCAATCGTGACCATGGTTACCGCCATAATCAGATACTGAATCCATTGTGGTTTGGATAAATCTAAAAACTGCGGCAATACCGCCAGTAAAAATACAATCGCTTTGGGATTACTCATATTGACCAGGAAGCCATGCAAGATTAGTTTAGCAATTGATTTATTCGGTTGTTCCTGTTGAATCTCAATCGACTGAGTCGGTGCTTTCCATTGTAAATAAGCCAAATACAATAAATACAACACACCAAACCATTTCACTACCAGAAAAGCCCAAGGCGTCGTTGCAAATAACACCCCTACTCCGGCTGCGACAATCCCAATTTGCACCAACAATGCGAGTTGCAAACCTAAAGCATTCCAGTAGCCACGGCGAAAACCATAGTTTAAACCACTCGACATTGAAGCGATTGCACCTGCACCAGGAGAAATGCTAATCACCCAACACGCCAGCATATACGCCAGCCAAACTTGGTAAGACATAAAATATAAGGATATAGAAATATGGAAGTATTATATGACTTTTCATCTTTTAGAAGCTTTAAAAATCAACTATCAAAATAAAACTTTGGGCTATTCACTCAGGCAGTGATGAGGCACAATAAAGCCAGCCACGTATTTTATAAAAATTGTTAGGAGCCATGTATGACTGCCCAATCTGTAATTTTACCATTACCATCAGATCATGCTCGGTTTATTGTTTTACGTTTAAAAGACTTAACGATTAATGAGTTAAAAGAAAAGCTTGCAGATTTATTTACTACACGTGATCGTTTAATCACACAGCATCCTAACGCACAAATTAAAACGGGTGTAGCGTTTGGTCCTGAGCTTTGGGCAAAACTCTATAATCAACCCCCTGAAGGTTTTAAACAATTGGAACCCATCCACGGTTCATTTCAAATGCCTGTTGTCCCTGCTGATATTTTAATTCATGTTGCATCTCAACGCACTGACATTTGTTTTGCATTAAGCCAATCTTTCTTTGAAGGTATTCAAGATAAAGTTGAAGTGCTGGATGAACGGGTATGTTTCCGCAATTTTGACGGTCGTGACCTCACAGGTTTTATTGATGGTACTGAAAACCCTCAATTCCCAGATGACCGTGCCGAAGTCGCTTTACTCGGTGAAGATGCAGGCATTTTTGCTGATGGTTCATTCGTCTTTGCACAACGCTATGCGCATAACTTGGCAAAATGGAAACAATTAAAAGTCGATGCACAAGAAAATGTGATTGGTCGAACTAAATTAGAATCTATTGAACTGGATGATGAGGTTAAACCTAAAAATGCCCACATTGCCCGTGTGGTGATTGAAGATGATGAAGGCGAAGAAATGGAAATTTTACGTCACTCTCTTCCTTATGGGGATGGTAAAGGTGACCAAGGTTTGTTCTTTATTGCGTATACCAAGAACTTAGAAATTATTGATCATATGTTGCAACACATGTTTGGTACAACTGGCGACGGTATTCATGATCGCCTGCTTCACTTTGTAACTCCAGTTGATGGTGCTTATTACTTTGTACCAAGTGAGGAGTTGCTGGAAAAGGTTTTGGCATAATAATAAAGTTAGAAATAGCTTATTAAGCTATTTCTAACTTTTTAATGGTTCAATATATAAATTAATTATATTTTTCTAAAAATAATATTCTTTCTTTAGTCATATCGATTTGACATTGCATAGCATCAAAATGACTTTCTCTTCCATAATTTTTTTCATCTGCTACACATGTTGATTCCTTAAGCTTGATCCATTCTCGTTGAGAGTTTTTTAATTTATTTTTTTTTTAAGAATATTATTTTAATAAGTGGCTGCATTCTAGGAAATGTTGTTTTTTTAGTCTAGTGAGTTTTTTGTTAATTTTATGAAAAAGCGGCATTCACTTAAATTGATCAGATGAGTTTAAAAATGCAGAGATTAAATTAGACTTTTATTTTTCAGTTCCTGTCTTGCTGCTACACTGAAAAGAATAACAATATTCAAGAGTTCGGGTCATGATTAACCTCCATTCCAAACTACCCGCGCAAGGGGTCACCATTTTTAGTGTGATGACTGCAATGGCACATCGCCTGAATGCCTTAAATCTCTCTCAAGGGTTTCCCGATTTTGCAGCCCCTCCTGCGCTGTTAAAAGCGTTAAGCCAAGCTGCTTTGGATGGCTTTAATCAATATGCCCCAAGTGATGGACTGATTTCGCTACGTGAACAATTAGCACATCAATTTTTAAAACGCGATCAACTGGTGATTGATCCTGTCACGGAAATCACCATTACCCCCGGGGCAACCATCGGGATTTTTTGCACGATTCAGGCACTCATTCATGCCGGTGATGAAGTCATTATTTTTGACCCCAGCTACGACAGTTATGCTCCAAGTGTGCAACTGGTGGGTGGCAAAGCCATTCATATTCCTCTGGTTGCACCCAAGTTTTCCGTGAACTGGAATCAGGTTAAAGATGCCATCAACGACAAGACCCGAATGATCATTGTGAATACTCCTCACAACCCTAGCGGTGCAATTTGGTCACGTCAGGACTGGTTAAATTTAATTGAACTGATTCGTGACAAGAATATTGTAGTGCTGTCCGATGAAGTCTATGAACATCTGGTTTTTGATGGTCAAAAGCACTATTCGGCGCTGTCTTTCCCTGAATTGCGTGACCGTAGCATTGTGGTCGGTTCCTTTGGTAAAACCTTTCATGTCACGGGCTGGAAAACCGGGTACTGCATCGCATCGCCTGAACTGATGAAACTATTTAGACAGGTTTATCAATTTGTCAGTTTTTGTGGTGTCACTCCAATACAGATGGCACTGGCGACTTTTATGCAGCAGCATCCTGAACATATTGAACAACTTGCCGACTTTTATCAGGATAAACGCGATCTGTTTAATTCAGGCATTCGCAACTCACGCTTTTATTTTACCCCGTCGCAAGGGACCTATTTCCAGAACCTAAATTACAGTGCCATTCGCCCCGATTTAAACGATGTCGAGATGTGTAAATTTCTAGCTGAGCATCATGGCATTGTGGCGATTCCTGTTTCCGTTTTTTACCAGCAAGCGCCCGAAAATTTACGTTTAATTCGTTTTTGTTTTGCCAAAAAAGATGAAACCTTAGAACAGGCATCTGCCATTTTATCTGCTGTTTAAGTTGATGATTTATTCGTAAGTTTAAGCCTTAGTTACTTAACAACTAAGGCTTTTTTAAGCGAACTCAGGTAGTGTAATTTTAAATCTGAAAAATGATAAAAATACCTTTACAGGACGTTCCATGCCTCATCATCAATCACTGCTCGATCAACAAAACTTATGGAAAACATTTTTAGTTTTTCTGTGGCCGTTGATTGCCACCAATATTTTACAAAACCTTTCAGGCACGATTAATACCGTTTTTGTGGGGCAAATGATGGGGGTGAATGCGATTGCTGCCGTGGCGGTATTCTTCCCGATTTTGTTCTGTCTGCTGGCTTTTGTGATTGGTCTTTCAGCAGGTGCAACCGTATTGATTGGACAAGCTTGGGGGGCGAAAAATATTGAAAAAGTCCGTTTTGTCGTCGGTTCGACCCTGTTTATGACTTTAATTGGCGGCAGTATTATTGCCCTGTTCGGGGTGCTTTTTGCTGAACATATTTTGCTTGCCTTAGGCACAGATCCTGATGTTATGCATCTGTCATTGCCTTATGTACAGTGGATGCTTGCCGGCAGTCCCTTGCTGTTTATTTATATTATTTATACTTCAATTTTACGCGGTGTCGGTGACAGCACTACCCCGCTGATTGCATCCGGCATGACCATTTTGATAGGCGTACTGATTACCCCTGTGCTGATTGCGGGGTATTTCGGCTTTCCGAAAATGGGCATTGTTGCACCTGCCATTGCCACCATTGTCGGTTACCTTGCTGTACTGATCTTTTTAGCCGTGTATTTAAATAAAAAAGATCATCCACTTAAGCCTGACCGTCATCTGCTCAGTCATATTCGCCATCAACGTGAACTCAGTATAATCATTCTACGTTTGGGCATTCCAACAGGGGTTCAAATGGTGACGACATCCGTTGCTGGCTTAGTCATTGTCGGCTTGGTGAATCGTTATGGTTCTCATGCAACTGCAGCTTATGGTGCAGTCAATCAGGTGCTGAACTATATTCAATTTCCCGCTCTGTCTATTTCTATTGCAGCGTCGATTTTTGCCGCACAAGCCATTGGTGCAGGAAAATCGGAACTCCTGAACAAAGTCACGCGTACCGCACTGGGTATGAATATCGTCATTACCGGTGGACTGGTGGCTTTGGCTTATCTGTTCTCAAAATATCTGATGGCACTGTTTATCATTGACCCGACGGTGGTTGTACTTGGACAGCAACTTTTATTTATTGTGTTGTGGTCGATTATTTTCTTTGGTGCGAGTGCCATTTTTGCTTCAATCATGCGTGCCAGTGGTACCGTGACTGTTCCCATGATCATCAATATTGCTGCCATTATTGGCATTGAAGTGCCGTGCGCCTATTTGTTCAGCCAATGGTGGGGCTTGCAAGGCATCTGGTATGCCTATGCCCTGGCCTTTGTCTGCTTATGTATTCTACAAGGTCTGTATTATCAGTTTGTGTGGAAGAAAAAAACCGTTAATGCGTTAATTTAAAAATCACTGTTCTTTGCAAAAGCCACTTCAAAAGGCTGATTGATACAATCTATTTTCCTTATCCCATATAGCTGATAAGGATTTAATTTTATCGTATTTTCCAAGCTTCTGATTCCTTGTTATAACCCTGTAAAAATGAATGATTACAATAGGGTATGACCATGTCGAAACGACAAATTAAACTGGGTGCTTTTATTCCCACCACCTCACAGCACGCAGCAGGCTGGCGTCACCCGCAGTCTCGTCCACACGATCATTTAAGCATTGATTACGCAATTGAACTGGCGAAAACTGCTGAAAAAGGTTTATTCGATGCCTATTTTCTTGCCGATGGCTTATCGGTAAATTGGAGTCATGGCGCTTCCAAAAGCAAGCAAAGTATTGGTTATAGTGACAAGGTGGTTGGTTTTGAACCGGTAACCTTATTTGCAGCCATTGCTGCCGTGACCAAAAATATCGGCTTTATTGCCACTGCCTCAACCACCTATGAAGAGCCGTACCTTTTGGCACGTAAATTTGCCTCTTTAGATCATATCAGCAAAGGTCGTGCGGCATGGAATGTGGTGACCACCATTTCAGCTGATACGGCACGCAACTTCGGCTTTAGTGCCCATCCGGATGCAAAAGTTCGTTATGAACGTGCCGATGAATTTATTGAAGTGACGCAAAAACTTTGGGATTCCTGGGAAGATGATGCATTCATTTACAATAAGGAAAGCGGTCAGTTCTTTGATGCCAGTAAACAACATGAACCACTGCATACAGGCAAATATTTTAATGTACAAGGTTCATTGAATGTCCCTCGCCCACCGCAAGGTTATCCGGTGATTGTCCAAGCCGGCCAATCCGAAGATGGTCGTGAACTGGCTGCAAAATATGCCGAAGTCATTTTTACCGCACAACAAAATTTGGATGATGCACAAGCCTTCTACCGGGATGTGAAAGCACGTTTAAGCAAATACGGTCGCCATGCCGATGACTTAAAAATCATGCCGGGCGTATCCATTTTCGTGGCAAAAACCGAACAGGAAGCCCAAGAAAAATATCAATTATTAAACAGTCTGATTCACCCAGATGTCGGTCTAGGTTTATTGTCAGGTCTGGCAGGCCATATCGATTTATCCAAATTTGACCTGGATGCCCCGTTCCCGAAACTGGAAGAAGCCGACATCAACTTCTCTAGCCGCCAGCAAATGATGATTGAGATTGCCCAAAAGCACCATTTCAGCATTCGCCAGCTGTATGAATATATTGCCTCGGCACGGGGTCACTGGACTTTAATTGGTACACCTGAACAGGTGGTGGACCAACTGCAAAACTGGTTTGAAAATGAAGCCGCTGATGGTTTTAATGTGCTGCCGCCTTCGACCCCGGCAGGCCTGAATGATTTTGTTGAGTTTATTGTGCCTGAATTACAGCGTCGCGGCCTGTTCCGTACTGCATATGAAGGAAGCACTTTGCGTGAAAATCTAGGTTTAAAGCGTCCTGAAAACCAGTATGTACTGGCACGACAACAAGCGCAGGCATCTTAATCCAAGAACGATTTTAAATGCCCTTCGGGGCATTTTTTTATGCCACTTTTTAAATATCACACCATTTTGATTTATCTAAAAAATAGCATAACAACAGAGATTGCCCCTTTTCATTCAATAGCTCGCTTTTCATATAAGCACTGCATTTTTTCTACTGTCTGATTTAAAACAAAGCAGCGTCTTTAGTGTTCATTCTCAAACACATAAAAAATTATTCATCCTATATTATTGTTTTAATTGTATTTTTTAATTGGCATACATCTTGAAATATGGACTGTTGAGAAAAATACAAACCATAGGATAAAACAATGTCAAAACGTCAAATTAAACTGGGTGCCTTTATTCCCGCGACCGCTCAACATGCTGCAGGCTGGCGTCATCCTGAATCTCGCCCTCAAGACCACTTGAATATTGATTACATCATCGAACTCGCAAAAACTGCAGAAAAGGGTTTATTTGATGCTTACTTTTTAGCAGATGGCTTATCCGTTCGTTGGGGCTCGGCAATTGAAGGTGAATTGGGTTTAGGGGATAAAGGCGTCGGCTTTGAACCGGTGACCTTGTTTGCTGCGCTGTCTGCAGTGACCAAAAATCTGGGCTTTATTGCGACCGCATCAACCACCTATGAAGACCCGTATCTATTGGCACGTAAATTTGCTTCACTAGATCACATTTCTAAAGGTCGTGCAGCATGGAATGTGGTGACTACAGCCTCACCCGATACCGCGCGTAACTTCGGCCTAGAACAACATCCTGATCCTAAAACACGTTATGAACGCGCGGATGAATTTATCGAAGTGACGCAAAAACTTTGGGATTCTTGGGAAGATGATGCCTTTATTTACAACAAGGAAAGTGGTCAATTTTTCCATGCTGATAAAATCCATGAACCTCAACATAGCGGTAAATATTTTAGTGTTCAAGGACCATTAAATATCTCTCGCCCACCGCAAGGTTATCCGGTGATTGTACAAGCAGGACAATCGGAAGATGGCCGCGAACTTGCCGGAAAATATGCTGAGGTGATCTTTACCGCTCAACAAAACCTAGCGGATGCACAAGAATTTTACCGCGATGTCAAAAGCCGTCTATTGAAATATGGTCGTCACCCAGATGACTTAAAAATCATGCCGGGTGTTTCTATTTTCGTGGCTAAAACTGAACAAGAAGCGCAAGAAAAATACCAACTATTAAATAGCTTAATTCATCCAAAAGTCGGTTTAAGTTTACTGTCAGGTTTATCGGGCGGAATCAATTTAGAAAAATATGACCTGGATGCCCCGTTCCCGAAACTTGAAGATGCCGATATTAACTTCTCCAGCCGTCAACAAATGATGATTGATATTGCGCGTAAGCATAATTTCAGCATTCGCCAACTGTATGAATATATTGCATCAGCACGTGGTCACTGGACTTTGATCGGCACACCTGAACAGGTGGTCGATCAACTGCAACAATGGTTTGAAAATGAAGGCGCGGATGGTTTTAATATTTTGCCACCGACCACCCCTGCCGGTCTGAATGACTTTGTCGAATTTATTGTGCCGGAATTACAACGTCGTGGCTTGTTCCGTACCGAATATGAAGGCAAAACTTTACGTGAAAACTTAGGTTTAAAACGTCCAGAAAACCAGTATGTTTTGGCACGTCAGCGAGTGAAAGCCTCTTAATTTAAAACCAGTTGAATATCCCTCCTTGCTGAGGGATTTTTTATGTCGAATCATCTTTGAATAGACATAAAAAAACCCACTTTACGCAGGCTTTTGGATAAAAAATACAGCCAAATTACCAGGCAAATTGATAATCTGAAAACTTCGCTGGCTGTTTGTTATTGTGTAATTGGTCTTTTAAGGGATCACTAAAATCCAGCAAAATATTATTTTTAATATTATGCAAACGCACATCTTCACGTTTACGTGGATGCGCAACCGGTACATCCACAATGCGTTTAATTCGACCCGGATGCGGCTGCATCACCACCACGCGATCCCCTAAAAATACCGCTTCTTCAACGTCATGGGTCACAATCACCATGGTGATTTTTTCTGCCTGCCAAATCCGCTGCAATTCATCCTGCAGGTTCTGGCGGGTTAAGGCATCCAGTGCACCAAACGGCTCATCCAGAAATAAAATTTCCGGACGATTCACCAGACTTCGCGCAATGGCCACGCGCTGGTTCATGCCGCCTGAAAGCTGCGATGGATAAGCATCTTTAAACTTGGTCAATTTAACCAGTTCTAAATGTTCATCAATGATGAGATCTTCTTCGGCACGGCTTAAATTGCTTTGATGCAATGCAATGCGAATATTTTCTGTCACACTTAACCACGGGAAAAGACGATGGTCTTGAAATACAATTCCGCGGTTTAAACTGGTGCCAAAAATCTTTTTGCCATCCACCTGGATCTGGCCTTGATAGCTGTTTTCCAGTCCAACCAACAAGCGTAATAGTGTAGATTTTCCACAGCCACTGCTGCCGACAATACTAATAAATTCACCCGGCTGAATGTCTAAATTAATATCATCCAGCACGGTTAATGCTTCATCATTTTGCGTCGGATAGGTTTTGCTGAGTTGCTGAATGGATACATGGCCGGTCTGTTGCTGTGTCATCTCTCAATTTTCCTGTAAAGCTTGAAGCCATGGCGAATTAAAGCTTCGCCAATGACACTTCCGTCGATTTGATTAACACCACCACTTCAGAACCCACTTTAAGATCGAGGTCTTTGACTGAACGGGTACTAATAATTGAAGTAAAAAGACCGGCTTTGGTTTCCACATTGACTTCTGAAACAACGTCACCTTCTAATACTTCTTGAATAACGCCTTTAAATTGGTTACGTACGTTAACGGCTGTGATTGTCATTATAATTACTCTGTGTTTATGATGTTATTAATATAAAATACTTTTGGCTGATCATTTATCTCGATTTAATATTTAGTTATGCGTGCTTTATTTATCTGTTTAAAATATATATTTATCAAAAAGCATTTATGCAGCAAAACAGATAATTAAATATCGTTTTATTATTTATTTTTCGATATTAAATATTTCATGATGAGTTCAATTTTTATAATGAAGCAAATCCTATGTCTATATTAACGCATCCTAGCGTCAGTCAGACGGTTCGCTACGAACGTGCAAGAGCGACCGTCTTTGAAGATCCCCTGTCAAAGGCGCTACTGGAGCGCATTAAACAAATTGCGCCAAGTGATGCCAATGCCTTGATTATTGGCGAAACCGGTACCGGTAAGGAGTTGGTGGCCAGACAAATTCACGCCTTGAGTCACCGTGCCAAAGGTCCTTTTATTGCGGTCAATTGCGGTGCTTTAACCGAATCCTTGGCGGAAAGCGAGTTATTCGGCCATGAAAAAGGCGCCTTTACCGGTGCGATTCATCAGCGCATTGGCTGGTTTGAGGCCGCGCATAATGGCACCTTATTTCTAGATGAAATTGGTGATTTGTCTCTGTCTATGCAGGTGAAATTACTGCGCATTTTACAAGAACGTGAGATTGTTCGGGTCGGTTCACTCAAGCCGATTCGGATTAACGTACGGATTATTGCCGCGACCAATGTCGATCTTGAAAAAGCCGTGCTGGAAGGCAAATTCCGTGAGGATTTATTTTACCGTCTATATGTCGCTCTGCTACGTATTCCAAAGCTTTCAGAGCGTCGTGATGACATTTTACCCTTGGCTAAATTCTTTGTAGAACGCTATCAAACCGATCCGCATGCCACACCGTTACGTATCAGTCCACTGTCAGTTAAAAAGCTGTTACAACATCGTTGGCCAGGCAATATTCGTGAACTGGAAAACACCATTCATCATGCAGTTTTGGTCAGTCAGAATGGTGTGATTGAACCGGATGATATTCGCTTCTCAAACCTGTTACATAGCCGCAGCAAAGGACAAAATCCAGGTACACGACAAAACGATTTAGATATATCCGCATTACCGGAAATTTTGGCCAATGCGGATGCTGAAAAATTATTACAATCCACCTTTCAACATTTGTTTCAAGCCTCGCAGCAATTACCACAACTGAATATCAATGAATTGATTGAAGAACAATTTATTCGCAGTGCTTACACTTACTGCGAATACAATCAGGTGCATACTGCACGCTTGCTTGGCGTGACACGAAATGTGATTCGCACGCGTTTAATGAAATATGCATTATTATAATTGAATGTATTTTTTAAAAAATAAATCAGAAACTACATTAAAAAACACATAATTTATTTTAGATTTTTATTTTAATTCAAACTAAAAATTTAATATTCTATTTATTTTATAGCTCATATACTTATTATTTTAGTAAACATAAAAAAGCAGTGAATCAACACTGCTTTTTTACATCCTTATATTATTCCGATGGATTACGTTTCCAAGAAGTAAAGTATTTTTCAAGCCCAATCAGAATATAGTTAAATGATAGACCGACCAAGGTAATCACTAAAATCCCGACAAACATTTGCGGAATTTCAAAACTGAACTGTGAATACATAATCAGATAACCCAGTCCGGCTTTGGCACCAAACATTTCTACTGCCACCAAAGCCAGGATCGAGATCGCACCGGCCAGACGGATACCGACAAATATGGTCGGGACAGAAGCGAGTAAAATCACTTTACGGAACAGTTGATAGGGTTTTAAGCCCATGGTCCGTGCGGATTTAATCAGTAGTGGATCAACCGTTTGTACGCCGGTAATGGTATTTAAAAGAATTGGCCAGGTGCAGGCATAGACCAGTAAACTGATTTTAGAGGCTTCGCCAATGCCTAAAAATAAAATAAACAACGGCATTAAGGCCAACGCCGTGGTGTTACGAAACAGTTCCAACAATGGGTTTAAAGTTTCTGCAACCAGTTTGTACCAACCAATCACCAATCCGAGTGGAATGGCAATGGCTAAGGCCAAAACAAAACCAATAATCGAACGTTGAATACTGGCGCTAAAATGCGTGCCCAGTTGCCCACTTTGATAGAGCTGCCATGCCGTATCCAGGACGACCGACAACGGCGGTAAAAATGCAGGACTGACCACACCTAAGCGTGGCAAACTTTCCCAAACTAATAAAAATAATATGATGGCAATGCTGCGTTTAAAAATGGTGTTGAGCCACGTGAGTTGTAGTCGCGGTTTTGCCGCGCTATAGGTTTCGCTATGTGCGATAACCTGTTGAGTCGATGACATGATGAATAATCCTCAATTTTATTTATGCGTGAGCAAGCTGTTTGTCTTTTTCGAGTGCTTGCGCCTTAATCACTTCTTCGCTGAGTTGCGACCAGATTTGATGACGAATTTTGCCGTATTCCGCCGTGGAGCGGATGTCCTCGCCTTTGGCTTTGAGGCTGGCTGGAATGTTGATGACTTCCTTAATTCGCCCCGGTCTGGAGGTCATAATCGCCACACGCTGGCTGAGGAAAATCGCTTCATCAATACTATGGGTAATGAACACAATGGTTTTTTTCGAGCTTTGCCAGATTTTAATCAGCTCTTCTTGCAAGGTTTCACGGGTTTGTGCATCCAGTGCAGCAAAGGGTTCATCCATCAACAAAATTTCAGGTTCATAAGCCAAGCTGCGCGCAATCGCAACACGCTGTTTCATGCCGCCTGACAGTTCATTCGGATAATGTTTTTCAAAACCTGAAAGTCCCACCAGTTGCAAATAATACTGGGCTTTTTCACGGCGGGTTTTCTTGTCTACGCCTTTGGCTTCCAGACCAAATTCAATATTTTCCAAAGCGGTCAGCCATGGATAAAGCGCGTATTGCTGAAACACAATGCCGCGATCCAAACCGGGTTGAGTAATTTGCTTGCCACTGAGTAAAATTTGCCCCGAAGATGGCTTGGTTAAGCCGGCAATCAGGTCAAGTAAAGTCGATTTACCGCATCCACTCGGCCCAACAATGGAAACAAATTCACCTTGCTGGATATCTAAAGTGACATTTTCAACCGCGATGAATTCAGGTTTGTAATTTTTGCTATTGGGATGATTTTGCGCAGGAAAAACCTTGCACACATGATCTAAATTTAAGGCACTGGTCATTATGATATTCCTTTTCTAATCTTAATTTTTTTGCGCTGCATAAGGGTTGAATTCGTTGCTGTACAGCGTGCTGACATTGAGCTGATGCGGTTTTAATTTTTGTTCTTGTACCAAGGCCTTGACCCAAGGCGCGAAGTCTTGGTCTTTTTGTACCCCACCCACCGCTTTTACCCCTGTTCCGGTGTAATACGGAATCAGGACTTTGGTTTCGTTGCGCTGACGTTTATCAATAATGCTTTCCATACGCGCCACGATTTGTTCTTTCGGGGTGTGATGTAACCACTCTTGCGCACGTGCGACACCGCTCACAAAGGTTTTTGCTGCATCACGATGCTCTGTAATAAAGTCCTTACGCATCGCATAACTGCCCGCGGTAAATGGACCGTATAACTCAATGTCTTTAAAGATCGGGCGCACACCACCACTCTTTAATGCGCGTTTTTCTAAAATGCCTGAGAACACCGCAATATCAATTTGACCATTTCGCAGCGCTTGTTCGGTACTGACCGGCGGCAAGACAATCAGCTCCACATCACGAATTTCTTTTTCAGTTAAACCATGACGTAATAAGTAATCTTTGATGACAAACTCATAATGTGCGCCAAAGGCATTCACCGCGACTTTTTTACCAATAAAATCACGTGCGCTACGAATCGGACTATTTTCCAGTACATAGAAACCCACGTTCATTTCCGTATCGCTACCGTAGGATGCAACAACTGGCACGACATCCAGTCCCGCTGCAATCACTTTCACCACGGCGCCATTAAAGGCAGAGGCAAAATCGACATCGCCTGAAACCAGGGTTAGTAAATCCTGTGGGCCACCTTGCACCGTACCCACATAATCCAGTTTAATTTTACCCAGATAACCCAAGTCTTGTGCCAGCTCAGGCAAGGACACCAGACCGGGATAACTTTGATAACGTAAATGCGTGACTGCTGCGGCAGGATTTTTTTCCAGCTGTTGTGTGCTACAACCAGCAATCACACTGGTTGCAATCACTGCACCGAGCAGCGCTTTTTGCCAAAATTTAGGAAGTATTTTCATTGTTATTTCTCCTAGCTACGCTGCTGCCAGCGCAGTACTTTTCGTTCTATACGGGCTAGGATGCTGTTTAAAATCACTCCAACCATGCCAATGCTCAACATGCCTAAAATAATCAAAGACACATTAAACTGCTCACGACCACGAATGACCAGATTACCCAGTCCAACACCATAATTTGCCAATAGAAATTCGGAACCCACGGTTGCCAGCCAGGCAAAAATCAAACCCAGTTGCAGACCGACAGAAATCTGTGGACTGGCTGCCGGTAAAATCAGCTTGCGGTAGGTGTAGAGTTTGGGAAATTGATAGACTCTTGCGACTTCGCTGTATTTCGCACTGATGCTGCTCACGCCTTCAAGGCTATGCAAGGCGACGGGATAAAATACTGAAAGACTAATAAACAAGATTTTTGCGCCGTTGCCATAGCCTAAAAAGGTCGAGATCAACGGCAACCATGCAAACAGTGAAACCTGACGTAACACATTAAAACCGGGTGCGAATAGCCAGTTGATCCAGCGCGTGGTGCCTAAAGCTACACCAAAGGCAACACCTAGACTGGCGCCAATCGCATAGCCGACAAAATTACGGCTCAGGCTGGCGGCAAACCCTTGCCAAAATTCAGCTTGGCTAAAGCTCTGGATAGCACCCATTAGTACCGTGAGTGGCGATGGAATCAATTTAGGATCGAGCCACTGTAAAGCCGATGCTAGCGCCCAAAGTGCAATAAAAGTGATAGGTAAAATCAAGGCTTGCAGCACTTTGATACTTTTTTCCACCCCTGGATTTACGCTGATTACTGATTTTGCAAGACTGAGTTCTGACATGATTAGCCTCCTACTCGTGTTGCGTAAAAACGAGCAAGGCGTTCAAAGGCAGCCAATACACTGTCTAAAACAAAGCCCGTGATGCCAATTAAAATGATGCTCATGAAAATAATATCCATCTGCATCAATTGACGTCCCCATACCATCAGAAAGCCAATGCCTTCACTACTGGCCAGTAGTTCGACAAAGACCAAAGCTAACCATGCCTGCATTACGCCTTGACGCAAACCACTAATAATGGCCGGCAGACTGGCAGGCAGAATCACTTTAGAAAAGGTCTGAAATTTAGAGAATTGATAAACTTGCGCTACTTCTAGCAAACGGTTTGATACTTGTTGAATGCCTTTAAAGGTCGCAATCAATACTGGAGAAATTACCGCAAGTGAGATCGCAACAATCTTCAAGGCTTCATCAATGCCCAAGAAAATCATCAGCAATGGAATCCAGCCAATGATTGGGAACTGGGTCAGTAAATTGATACTCGGCAAGACAAAACGCTGTGCGCGTTGTGACAAAGCAAACCAGATCCCCAAGCTCAGTCCAAGACTGACACCCAGTGATACGCTCCATAAAATACGTTTGGCGCTGATGGCAAAGTGAAATTGTAAATCGCCCGAATGCCACAGTTCTACGCTGGTGCTCCACACCAATTGCGGTGCAGGCAAAATTTGTTCAGGCAACCACTGCTGCACGGTTGCCACATACCACACAGCCAACAACAACACCGGTAGCAGCAGACCACAAGCCAATTGCAAGGTTACTTTCAGGTATTTCTTAAAAAATTCAAATGCACTCCGGTAACTTTGCCACTGTACCGAATGTGTGCTTACATTCGTAAGGCTCATGATTCTTGTCCTTCTGCGAGTTGTTGTGAATCATCAGGCTTTAAAAATGAAATAAACGCCTGATCACGAGAGATCAATAAAATCAGTCCGATAAACGCCAGACCAATCGGGAAAAATAGATTTTGCAAGCCGATGCTGGCGCCAAAAGCTGCGCCTAAAAAGCCGCCAAACAAGCCGCCAGCCGGACCCACCAAAGCTAAAATCGGTGAGATTTTTGCCATCGCGGTTCGCTCTCCGACTTTGGCAAAAGACATAAAGTTGGCAATGTGCAACATGCCCAAACCGAGTCCCAGCATCAGCGATGCCGGCCACATCCAAAACGTCACTGGAGTCAATGCCAAAATCAGTAAGGCACTGCTGATCAAACTCAACCCGATCCAGTAAAATTTCGAATAGCCAATCAGTTCAGCCAAGCCACCCAGTGTGAAAAGTGAGCCAACAAACACAATACCTTGGGTGGTGAGTAACATCACCGCGACCGATTCCGACATGGAGAAACTTTGAATGGCGATAACGACAATAAAAAAACCAAAATAGTTATTCGCGACGCTGCTTAAAAACTCTAAGGCACAAACCATTCGCAATGCGGCATGGGTTTTCAGTAATGCAAGTGGAGCCAGCACATCACGCCATTGAAAGCGGGGTGCATTGGCTGCAGTTTGATAAGTTTTCTGAAAACAAAAAGGGGCAAAAAATAGCGTGGCCAGAAACATCACAGCGACACAGTAAAAACTGCTGCCATAACCAAAATGCTGAATCAGCAATACGGTCAAAGCTGGAGCAATCAGGAAAAATCCCATCATGTGTGAACCGCGGAACCAGCCGGCTTTAGCTGGCCCGAGGCGTTTTAAGTTGCTGAGGAAAACCGTATTAATCGAGACAAAACGCATCGGTAAAACAAAGCTCACCAAGGCAGTCAATACCAGTAAATACCAGGCACTTTCTTGCAGCGGAGTCAGTGCATATAAAACTGCCCCGATCACACTACCCAGACTAAAAACTTTCAGTGAACCGAGACGCTGCACCAAAACACCGATCGGCAGCGCCATAAACAAAATGCCGATACTTTGCGCTGCCGCAATCAGTCCCAACTGAAGCTCAGTCGCCTCAAGTTGCACGGCGTACAATGAAATCAGGATACGGGCAACGCCCACGCCCAAACCGGCAATAATCGTGAGGAGCACAAAACTGCTCATGAATTTCGCGGTTAACGGTGTAGTGACAACATTGCTTTCAATCGGATTCATAACCATGTCCCTGAATTATTTCGGCTAACCATTGGCATTAAATGCACGCCAATAGTTCTGCAAATTCAGTTCTTTTAAAGCATTGTTTAAATACTTAGGCTCATACCAGGTTTTGGTATCGACATCACGACGTATTAAGCGGGCTTCTTTGGCAATTTTTAATGCGCTGTCAATTTGTGCACGATGAAACTCATCCAGTAAGGGCGAATTACGGTCTTTGAGGTTCCAGCCATCCCAGGTTTTTTGGTAATCGACCAGTGGAGTACCGCTTTGTGACCACAGCTTATATTGGGTCACACGGTTGGCTTCTTCTGAACTCCATTTTGCCTGTTTAATGAATGTGGTGACCACGCGCTGAGTTACTTCTGGATATTGTTTTTCAAAACTTTCGGTTACCCAAAAATGTGCTACGGGGGCAACTTTTGGATCTTTAATTTCAATGAGTGTCTTTGCGACTCCACGTGAAACCAGACTAAAGGGTGAAGTAATCGTGGCGTCGATGTCTCCTGTCGCTAAAGAAGTGCGTGCTGAGTAACCATCTTGTGAAATCACACGTAGATCACGTTCAGTAAAGCCATATTTTTCCAAGATGCGATTAAAGACGATTTGGCCATTGGTCCCTTTAAAGATTGAGAATTTTTTACCTTTAAGGTCAGCAAAAGACTTCGCGCCAGAACCGGCTGGTACGGCCACATATACTGGCCCAAAATGCCCCGTGGAGAACAATACTTTGGTTTTAAGTCCAGTAGAACGACCCACCAATGACGGCAAATCCCCATGTAAAGCAAAATCGACTTTACCGTTGGCTAAGGCTTCATTGGTTGCAGGGCCTGCGCCCGGAAAGAATAACCACTTCACAGCAATGCCATCTTTCTTAAATTCCTGTTCCAACACTCCACGTAGATGCGCTGAAGCGGCAAAGCTCCCCCCTACTTTAGGTTTGCCCCCTTCACCGGCACTGGACATAGAAATTCGGATTTCTTTCGGGTTGGCTGCATGGATGTGTAAACTTAAACCGAATGCAGAGAGTGCTAAAAATGTTGCCGCAATTTTTTTAGAAAAAAGTTTCATCGAACTGTTCCTTAACAATCAAAATTAAAAGGTGTATTGGAATTGCGCTTGCAATTCGTTGCTGTCTTTTTGTGATGCGGCTTCAATGTCGTAGGTGTAGTGATTGAGCTGCAACTGGAATTTGGTGGTCTGGGCAAAAAACAGGTTTAGGCCAAGTGAATGAATGTCATATTCACCAATGCGGCCACTGACTGTATCCAGATAATTTTGCTGATTTTTATTTGGGTTATAGCTGTCATAACGGTAGTAACCTTGAATCGATTTCGGCCAGAAATCGTCAAATTTGGCATTGGATTTAATACTGTTATAGAACTGGTCACCCAAGGTATAAAACGCGGTAAAGGTATGCCCTTCTGCATTGGCTTCTTTTACAGTAATTGCAGTCGTGTCGATATAATCGGTCTTGCCTTGCAGATATTCATAGGTCACACCAAACGGTGCATGGTTGTAATAGATATCGAAACCCAGCCGATCACGTTTTGCCTTGTTATCGCTGATGCCTGAGCCGGATAATTTTGCTTCGCCTTTGATATAAGATGCACCAACTTTGAATTCACGTAACCAGCTGGCATAGTCCACCGGCAAAGTGAATGCCACACGGCCGATATAATCTTTGCCATTATTGTCATCGGTTTTGTTGCTACCATTTCCGTTGGTCACACCAATTGCATATTCAAACAACGGTGCGCGATAGTTCGCACCGTAGTCGACAAAGGGCTTGGCATCGCCACGGACAATCAAGCCATTTTGGCGGGTAAACAAACCCAGATAGGTGGGTGCAGTGGCGGTGCTAATGGTTGGGCGTAAATCTTCAGGTGATTGAACATCTAGACCAAAAGGCAGCAATTGCTGACCCAAGGTTAAATTCAACTTGGAAATTTCTGCACCACCATTGGTGGAAAATACGTGATAACGTAAATAAGCATCTAACAGGTTAAAGTTACTGTTGTTGCTGCCATCATTACGTTTTGAATAACCAAAAGAGGCCTGGTAATCGAGGTTTTTACCTTCGTTATAATCTTTAAATAAATTACCGCGTACGCCCAGTAATGCTGTGCCGATATCAAAGGTTGATTTTGGTGTATTCGGTGCAGTGTTATTGTCTTGAACATTGGTACGCAGTTGAACGGTGCCAAATAAAGTCGTGTCACGTGTCGACTTGACCGTTTGGCGTTCGTACTGCCGCGACTGATCATATTTATAGTTTTCTAAATCGGCACGTAAACCTTCAATATCATCCGAGGTTGCTGGCGTTGGGCCTGCAGCCAATTCAGAGCCATCGGCGTCTTCACTGCTGTGACTTTCTACGCTGTCATTCACTGGTACCACAACAGCAGCTTTGGCTTGGGGTTGTGCTTCAACAGCATTTAAGCGCTGTTGCAGGCTTTCAACTTGTTGTTTCAAGCTGCTCAGCTGCTGTTGTAAGTCAGCGTCACTGGCAAAACTCAATGGACTGCTTGCAGATAAAATTAATGCTACTGCAAGGTTTAACGACGTTTTTTTCATACTCTCATTTCACTTTTTTGTGCCCCAAAGCGCAAAGTTGCCCCAACCCCAAGCCAAAGACCTGGGGGTAAATGTAGTGCGTGGGAAATACGGGTTATGCGGCCTGTTTTTTCTTCAGTTTTTCTTTATTTCCTGAAACGAATTTCGGATGATTCACGTGATCCATAATCCAGATCATCCAACAGCCATTTTTTAAATCAATTTCTATTAGCGACAGCGTGTACAGCCACACATAGTCATGCACATCACTAAATCAGCTGAAGTCATGTGGGCTATACTCAAGCACTGCGGTTTTACTTTTAAATGATTTAAATTGCGCATAGGTTTTGACCTATTCTTCATATTTTAGTTTCTGTTATTTCGCAACAACCGTGCCAACTCAACAAATTATTGTTTTTAATAAATTTATTGTTTTTATTCCAACCAGGCATGTTGGTTTTAACGCGGTATGTGTGTTGATATTTCAACACTTGCTTATTTCAAATCAGCTTGTTTCTATATTTTTATTTCTTATTTTTAGATATAAGGCTGCTTTTTAAACATCTGCTCCAGCTTCAATTTATAAGCTAAAACTTAAGGAAAAATAATTTTTTGAGTATTCGAAATACCGCAATTTTAAGGCATAAAAAAACCCGCGATTTGCGGGTTTTTAAGCGCTTTGGTTTAAGCAGATTTCTTGCTTTTATTGCCTAATTTTGTAGCGAATGCCATGATACGCTGATAACCAGTCGGCAAAATGCGCTGCATCAGATCAATAGCTTTGGCATCATTACCAATCAATAAACGGCGTTTATCTTTTTGCACTGCTTCAATGATTTGACGTGCTGCTTCTTCTGGTGGGCAACGTAATAATTTATTAAAGGATTCTGCCGATTTTTCCGGATGCATACCTAAGTTTCGAATGCTGTCATTCATTTTTGCCGCATTGGCAATATTGGTACGAATACCGCCCGGGTGAACACATAGCGCACTTACGCCACAATTTTCCATGTCCAGTTCCTGACGCAGTGATTCAGTAAAACCACGTACCGCAAATTTGGTGGCGTTATATGCAGACTGGGTTGGTTGAGCCGTTAAACCAAACAGACTGGAAATATTGATGATATGCCCTTCGCCAGATTTCTTGATTAAAGGTAAAAACTCTTTGGTGCCATAGACCACACCCCAGAAGTTAATATTCACAATCCATTCCAGTTCTTCGTAACTTGCCCCTTCAACGGTTGAACCCAGTGCGACCCCAGCATTGTTAAAAATCATGTTCACTGAACCGTGATCCTTAACGGTTTCGGCGGCCCAGTCACGCACTTCTTCAAGCTTGGCCACATTGACTTTTTTCGTCGTCACCCGGACATGACTGTCTCTGACCAGTTCAACTGTTTGTGCCAATCCCTGTTCATTCACATCACTTAACGATAAATGGCAACCTTGCTTTGCCAAAAGTACAGCCAATTGCTGACCAATACCTGAACCCGCACCGGTAATGGCTGCGACTTTATTTTTAAAATTTTTCATGACTCATCCTTATCCAATTTTTTCTGCACCATTCACCTCAACATCTCGATTGTTTTTCTGTTGGGATGATGGGCAGTTCATACATCCAATATAATTTTGACAATACTCATTGTCAATATAATATATGATCAATAGCAAGATCGAAGACCATCTGGCCATTTTCAGCATAGGTGTGTGAATAAATTATTGTTAACATAGGGCAAAACCCAGATTGAATTCGGCACACCATATTTATGACTGAACCACACGAAAATCTTGAACAACAACAAAATAAGCCGTCGAAAAGCAAAGAACGTCAATTTAAAGGCCTGTCTTTAACTGAGCGCAAACAGGCACGTCGTGAAAAGCTGATTGAAGCAGGCATTGAAGCTTATGGCACGCATGGTTTTTTTGCGGTGACCGTAAAAGATATTTGCAATGAAGCCAAACTGACCGAACGCTATTTCTATGAATCTTTTAAGAAAAGTGATGAACTGTTTCAAACCATCTTTTTAAAATTGATCGATCAATTGCAGCACAATGTCATGCAGGCCATCATGCAGGCCTCGACCGACCCACGCAAAATGATTGAATCAGGCTTAACCGCCTTACTGACCACCTTAAAAGATAATCCAGGTATGGCACGGATTATTTATATCGATGCCATGCTGGTTCAAGAGCTGCATAACCAAGCCACCATTCATGAAACCATGTTGCGTTTTGACCGCATGATTCATGCCTTTGTCATGTTAATGATGCCGCATATTGACCGTTCTGAACGTGAAATTTCACTCGTTGCAACCGGACTGAATGGCTATGTCACTCAAATTGCGATTCGCTGGGTGGTCAGTGGCTTTAAGCAGTCGATGCAAGAGGTTTTATCGTCTTGCAGTATTGTTTTTCTATCATTGCTGGATACTTTTTCAGAAAAAGAAAAAATAATGAAAAAAGAAAGTTCATCTTAATCTTCAGGTTAAAATTCACCCAATACGTTGAATTCATTATATTTAGATGACTGATTTATTTTAAATTGTTAATTTTTCAGTATAAAAATTGTCACATTTCTTTGCGAAAATTGGCATACCCCCCTTTTCTGCAATGATACTGTCATAATTAATCTTTGTAATAAGCCTGTCATAAAATACAAAACGGTTCACCGTTAACATCAAATAGGATATTGCGTTGTGAAAGATGACTATATATTAATCGTCGATGACGAACTTCCCATTCGAGAGATGATTCATACATCTTTAGACATGGCAGGCTTTCAATGCTTACAGGCAGAAGATGCTAAACAAGCCCACCAGATGATCGTGGATCAACGCCCTGCGCTTATTTTATTAGATTGGATGTTACCGGGTGGTATCAGCGGGGTTGACCTCTGCCGCCGCTTAAAACGCGATGAAAGCTTAAATGAAATTCCAGTGATCATGCTGACTGCACGCGGTGAAGAAGACCATAAAGTACAAGGTCTCGATGCGGGCGCAGACGACTATATGACCAAACCTTTCTCGACCCGAGAACTGGTTTCGCGTATTAAAGCGGTATTACGTCGTGCCAATGCCTTAAGTGGCGAAAAAACCATTGATGCCAATGGCCTGATACTTGATCCGGTCAGCCAGCGCGTCAGTTACGGTGATAATATTCTAGAGATGGGGCCAACAGAATACCGTTTATTGGCATTCTTCATGACCCATCCCGAACGTGCCTATACCCGTGCTCAATTGCTTGATCAGGTTTGGGGTGGTAACGTATATATTGAAGACCGTACCATTGACGTGCATATTCGCCGTTTACGTAAAGTGCTGGAACCTTTTGGGGTTGACCGCTATATACAAACCGTTCGTGGCACAGGTTACCGTTTTTCTACCCGCGCGGATGTCGCTTTAGGTTAGTCGTTTTTTAGGTAAATCACATTTTATGTATGAACCCTACCCCATCCCGGAAATTGCACGAGAACATAAACAATTCCGTTACAGCAGTTTATGGACTTTTGCCAAGCAAGATTTACGTTTACTGGCTTTTTTACTGCTTATTGCAGCTTTAATGGGTATCGGGATTGGGTATTTTTGGATTTTTATTTTCATCGCTTTCGCGATATTTTTTACTCTGCAACTCCGTTCACTGTATTTGGTGAATGAATGGATTTCTAACCGTCCTTATGATGTTCCGCCCAACTTGGATGGCATCTGGGGCGCATTACTGTTTAATGTTTATCGCGCACAGCGCCAAGAACGTATTGTACAAGCAGAAATGGTCGGCTTAATTGACCGCGCACAATCTTCACTGGTTGCGCTAGCCGAAGCCGTGGTTCTGATTGATGACTTACATCAAATTGAATGGTGGAATCCCGCAGCGGAAAAGTTACTCGGGATAAAACCTTTAGATCGGGGTCGTAATATTTTAACCCTGCTGCGTCAGCCAAATTTTATTCAATATTTCAACAATATCGACGATGCGCCCGACGGCTTGAAAATGAAATCTTCAGCCTTTGAAGACCATTATGTACAAGTCAAAATGACCCGTTTTGGTGGCGAGAGCCGTCTATTGGTGGCCTATGACGTCACCCGCATGCATAATCTGGAACAAATGCGTAAAGACTTTGTCGACAATATTTCCCATGAACTGCGTACACCCTTGACTGTACTCAGTGGTTATATTGAAACCTTTACCGATCAAGAAGATTTAAATCCACGCTGGAAACGTGCCTTTGACCAGATGCAGGCACAAACTAAACGTATGAATGCCTTGGTCAATGACCTATTGCTGCTCTCTCGTTTAGAAAGCAGCAAGCAAATTGCCAAGAACCAGATTATTGAAATGCCGAGTCTGATGAACCAGCTGTTTGATGATGCTCAAGCCTACAACGTTGACTATCACCACACGCTGAATCTAGATATTGACAGTCATTGCGACCTGATTGGTTCAGATACCGAACTGGCCAGTGCTTTCAGCAACCTGATTACCAATGCCATTAAATACACCCCTAAAGGTGGAACCATTACCATGGGCTGGCATGATGATGGCGAGCACGGCATCTTTACCGTTGAAGATACCGGGATCGGGATTGACCCCAAACATCTGCCGCGTTTGACCGAGCGTTTCTATCGTGTCGATAGTGCACGTAGCCGTCAAACCGGTGGAACCGGTCTAGGACTGGCTATTGTCAAACATGTGTTGATGCAACACGGCGCACATTTAGAAATTGAATCGAAAGAAAACCAGGGCTCAACCTTTAAAGTAATCTTCCCTAAAGAACGCCTCTATCACATGAGCTAGACGTATAGTACATCTGGCTTAATCTAAGCCAGGTTCTGTTCTTTAAACTTTGCTCGCTGATAAGCTGGACGCTCAGCCAAACGTTTTATATAGGCTGCGATATAAGGATATAACCCTGATGTTCTTGACTGAATGACCTCTAACGGAAAACCCATCTGAATATCGGCAAAAGAAAAATCGCCTGCCACATATTCATGCTTCGCCAAATAATCTTCCAGATAGTTAATATGATCTTTTAAACGCGGTTGAATAAACCCAGCCTTCACCCCTGCTGTAATTTTTTTCGCGACCGGCTTTACCAGCCAGGGTACTTGTTTCGGTACATTGTTCATTACCAATTGCATCACCAACAATGGCATCAATGAACCTTCCGCATAATGCATCCAATAGCGATATTGCTGCTGATCTTTCTTATTCTGCAGTTTAAATTGCTGTTGTTGGTCATAGGTTTCTTGCAGATATTGCAAAATCACCGCAGATTCGGCAATGGTTTGATCAGCATCGGTCAATACCGGTGCTTTAGCTAAAGGATGAACCAGTTTTAATTCAGGCGGTGCGGCAAAAGTGGGCAAGCGTTTATAAAACTTGACCTGATAATTCAGAGCCAGCTCCTCTAAAGCCCATAAAATTCGAAAAGAACGCGATTGATCTAAGTGATGCAAGGTAATCATTATTTTGCTCTCTATTTTTTCTGCTTTGACTATACGCATAGCCCTAAAAAAATGACATCCTGCTTTACACAAAATGTCATTTCAATCGGTTCATCAACTTAGACAAGTACAGTATTGATGTCTAAGCTACGTAATAATGTTTTGGTCACTGGCATTTTACTGCTGATCTCTAAAACCTTTTGTTTAAGCTCATCCGACAAGGGTTGTGCAAACGACAAACGGCGTTCAATCCACTCTTTGCCTTCTTTATTGGCATTAAAATCGGCTTCAACAGAAAACTCACCCAACTCTATGCCTTTATGACTGGCATACATGCGTAGCGTAATCATGGTACAAGAAATCAAACCTGAATAAATCAAATCATAAGGTGCAGGGCCTTTATCCTGCCCACCAAAAGATTCGGGTTTATCCGTCATAAATTGGTGTGTACCCGTCTTGATCTCGCCCGACCAAGGTTCAGCCAAGCTGTGTACTTCTGCATTTGCAATAATGGCCATGAGGATGATCATTCCTAAATGTTATTTTTATTTAGAGGCACGCATTTTATCTGGGAATGCCGGCGCTTCTAAGCGTGGTCCTGGATAATCAGGAATATTGCCAAAGCGTTCATCTTGTTCAATCCAGTGGTCACGAGCCTTGCAAAGCTCCTCCTGAGTACGACCGACAAAGTTCCACCACAATAATATTGGCGACTCAAAAGGTTCCCCACCCAACAGTAGAATACGGCTACCCGCATGCAGCTGGATTTCAATTTCGACCACCCCCGGCTCAAGAACGACCATATTGTCTTCAGTCAGTTCATGACCATTCACGACAGCACCGCCATCCAAAGCCATGAAACCGTATTCAAATTTTGGATTGAGTTTAATTCGGGTGGTAGTTGATTCTTTTGCCGTTAAATCCACCCCGAGTAATTCTGTATGTACGGCTACCGGTGATTTAGTTTTTAAAAACTCGCCGACCAATACGGTAAATTCGACCTGATCTTTTTCTACGACTGGAAGTTCTGGATAATGATCAAAACAGGGCGCCATATTCATTTTATCATCTGGCAACGCAATCCAGAGCTGTGCAGCATGCATATGGGTTTCAGTTTCTGGTGCAACTTCAGCATGTGAAATCCCATAACCTGCGGTCATCAAATTGACCTGCTTCGGGCGAAGTAACTGTTTTGTACCCAAACTATCAGTATGCATCATGGTGCCTTCAATCATCCAGGTAAAGGTCTGCAAACCTATATGTGGATGCGGCCCAACATCTAAGCCATCACCTTGCGGAAAAGTCACGGGACCGGCATGATCCAAGAAACACCATGCCCCAATTAAGCGTTTATGGCGACTTGGCAAAGCGCGTTTGATCACGGTTCCCTGCCCAATTTCCGCGCTACGTAAAGGAAACTCCTGAATAAATTGATTCACGTATTTTTCACAATCATCTGAATCAGAAAGCTCTATATAGTTGCTATTGGTCATATTTTTATCCTGAATCGTACGGACTAAACCGTTCTTGAATGTCCTGAATCTATTCTTATGATCATATAGGCTCTTACAGATTCAGCCTATAGTTAAGTTAATACGCTGAATACCATGTATAGGACAATATTACTTTTGAAATTTTCCTTAATAAAACAATCTCTTCATTCTTTACCCACCCCACTATTCATGTCCTATTCATATGAATTTTATATATAAATAAAATTTTGTCACAATTGCCCACCCCATTAATTGTTTAAGTTATATACAAAATTCATTACTATCCCTATTATTCTTGCTTTATGAATCCCACACAGAAAGGGGTATCTCCATGTTTAGGGGAGATCAAAAAATTTCTCATAACAACAATGATAAAAATCCTGATCAGATTGGGACAAATGTGGATAAAAATTCAAATCATGAGGCTGCTTATATTTTACCAAAGCAGCTGTGTACTGCTGAAAATCAAAAAGTGATAGAACAAGAATTACGAGATCCAGCCACACGTATTCCGGATCAATTTCAACAATATTACTTGGACTATCAAAATAAACACCAACGACAATTTTTAAAATGCGTCAATTTTATTGGTCAGATTACATTTTTAAGTTACTTTTTTGTAGACTGGTTGCTGATCCCTGAAATTGGCATGCTTTCAGGTATTTCACGGATTATTCTTGTGGTCTGTGCAATATTAATCAACGGAATCGCCTTTCGTTACTGCAAAAATATTAAAATTATAGACAGCTTACTTCCCATATACGTCGCGGTAGCAGTTGCACTATGGCTAGATCTTCTGGTTTTGTCACATAGTCCAATCGTGACCACGTATATATATGCCGCTGTGATTTTTATTTTATTGGGCAATTTATCTGTACAAGTTTCTTTTCGAAATTCAATTTTCACCTCTTTGCTGATTAGTGCTGTCATTTTTTATGGTGTATTTCAGTTGGTCAGCCTGGATGAAATGGTTTTATTTTCTCTCATCTATGTCCCTGTTTTACTCCTCAGCATGTATATCAGCTGGAATAATACTTTAAATTCAAAACGCAATTTTTTACGGGTTCTATTAAATGACTGGAACTACTATGCCTTAAGTGAACTGGCACATACAGATGAATTAACTCAACTCAATAATCGTCGCCAGTTTTTGCAGGTTGCTGAACAAGCCATTCAGAAATGGCCAAAATATAATTTAGCCTGTTTATTGATGCTGGATATCGACTTTTTCAAAAACATTAATGACACCTATGGACATGATATAGGGGATGAAGTGCTTCGGGTGCTTGCTGAAATTGCTCG
This sequence comes from Acinetobacter sp. ANC 5378, assembly GCF_013004315.1. Lineage (NCBI taxonomy): Bacteria > Pseudomonadati > Pseudomonadota > Gammaproteobacteria > Moraxellales > Moraxellaceae > Acinetobacter > Acinetobacter sp. ANC 5378. The sequence continues at coordinate 471 of NZ_JABERK010000043.1, read as the reverse complement.
CAAGGAAATGCGGCACACCGATGTGTTAGCCCGTTTTGGTGGTGAGGAATTTATTGCATTACTGCCAAATACCACACTAGAAGATGCAGTCACGATTGCGAATCGATTGTGCCGAATCATTGAAAGTCATCAAATCTGTATTAAAGATAAATTCTATTTCAATTTTAGCGTATCTATTGGGGTATCCCAACTGCAACCGCATCAAAATGATTTGAATTTACTGATTAAAAATGCAGATATTGCCCTTTATCAAGCCAAGAAAAATGGACGCAATCAGGTTGCGATTTTTAATTATGAATAATTAAAAAATTATCTTCATCAAAATGGTCTTAATATATTTTATAAATATAGGCGGATTCAAGCGGCAAGTGCAACAGTATAAAAACCAGCCATAATATCACTGGGTGTATACCAGCCCAGTGTCTTTCTAGGACGATTATTTAGAGCAGTCTCTATCTGTTCTATCCGCTC
>NZ_JABERK010000042.1:0-884 GCF_013004315.1 Acinetobacter sp. ANC 5378 | reverse complement strand
AACTATAGCTAAATACCAAATAAATCATTACAGTAATCTTTAAACAATTTATCAATATCTTTAACTCTAAACTTATTGCGAATCATTTTTACTCGTGACCACATTTTTTCTATAGGATTTAAGTCCGGGCTATATTTAGGAAGCCACACAATGTAATGGCCTGCACAGCGTATCAACTCCTGAAGCCTTTTTCCTTTGTGAAAGGTGGCATTATCCATAATCAATACACTGGTTTCTTTCAGCTTCGGCAATAAATCCTGTTCAATCCAGCATTCAAATACCTCGGTGTTCACTGAACAATCAAATACTCCAACTGTAAGCAATCTATTTTCGATTAATGCACCAATCGCATTGCTACAATTTTTTAACTGCCAGTTAAATTCAGCTTCAGCTCGCGCTCCTTTAGGGCTATAACTATGCGATCTCGTACTTTCGCTTTGAAAACCACTTTCATCGATATAAACCAGTGGTAATTGTTGTTCTAAACATTCAATCAAGTTCTGAAATTGCCGACGTTGATTTTGATCTGCTTTAGGGTGCTTTAACGTCTTTTTTTACGCGATATTCCTGCGGCATGTAGCGCATTAAATACTGCATGTGTACTGACACCAAAACGTTTTGCCCGTTCACTGATGTAATCATCGGGATATTGTTCAACATCCTTCAATATTTGCTCTTTGCTAATTTTAGCTGGGCGACCAGGAATAGGTTTAGTTACAGTGGACTTTTTCCAATTCTGAATCGTCTGTATACAGACGTTAAAATGCTGTGCTGCTTTTCGCACAGACATTTTATCTCTAGCCATAATTTCTATGACTTTGTCTTTAAAATCTTTTGAATATCCCATGCTTCTATTGTTCTATATTTTTGAGTATTTGGCTATA
>NZ_JABERK010000041.1:0-31184 GCF_013004315.1 Acinetobacter sp. ANC 5378 | reverse complement strand
AAAAATGGACAATGCCAATTCAAAATTGGCGTTTAGCGATGAATTGGTTTACGATTCAGTTCGATGATCGATTAAAAGATCATTTATAAAAAATGGAACTTACACAAAATAATTTACAGGCTCTGATATTATGGCTGGTTTTTATACTGTTGCACTTGCCGCTTGAATCCGCCATTTAATAAAAATAATATTTCATTGTATTCATTATCACTATTAAATAATGACACATAGATAACTAGCTTATTCAGTAATTTACGAATGCTCTCAGATCCACTATGCAGTATTTTAATTTCATTCATAAAGTACTTATCTTCTGATAATCTGAAATTAGGTGTATTTTTTTTCCTCTTTATTGTCTCATTAGATAATCCAATAACTCTTAGTATCCAATCATCCAAATTAGGTGTTAACTCTGACAAGCTTGTTATCAGCTTTTCAGACCACTCTTTATTAAATGCCAACTTTATATCTCTATCTTTATTAGTTTTTTGACTCTCTAAAATTTGAGCATTTACCAATCTATGAGTTTCAGCTGCTTGTTTAATATCTTCACTCACAGTTTTAAAAGACATTTCAGTTAATCTAAAACTTTTCTTCCCATACCAATAAGCTAACCATGTTGCCAAACCTCCTAAAATTAAAGCAATCACTACTGAAAGTGCAAAGGAGGAAATAGCTGTTTTATCTGTCGAAGCATTCAGCTCCAGGTGTGTCTTAGCTGGTTGCTGTAAAACAATCGTTTGTACATTTGGCTGTTGTGGTACTGTCCACGGAAGCTGAATAATTAACGCTTGTTTGCCTTCTTGCTCTGCCATCTTTTCCCCATCTTAATTTTTAAAAATTTCTACTGAAGTCATCTTAAATTTTTTCTTTTTATTTTAATCAATCTGACACTTATAAGTTAGAAATAACCCTAACCTCTTCCACCAGCATCAACTCGCACGCACCATTACCGGTATCTTCCCGACTTAAAGAACTCCGCCACGTCCATCCATCTGAAGACTTCACTTCCACCAACTGCCCTTTTAAATAAATTAAATCATCTTGATCAATTTGAGCCAGCTGTTTGGCGATGGCTTTAGTTGCAGGAATCAAATGAGTATTAGCACTTTGCGTTTCAATTTCACGTACTGGAATGGGTGGAGCATTTTCATAACGCCAATAATACCAACGATTGCTCTGCCGAATAGATAACTGTTTATAAACCTCAGGACTAGCCATTTTCTCCCATCCCAAAGCAAAATCGACAGGGCTAATCTCAGATTCACGTCCAAAGTTATAATTTTCTCTCGATAAAACCCGAAACTCTCCCGCATAAGGTTCTAAATTTGTCATGCTATAGCCATTAAACTGATGAATCCCCGCTGTGGTTTGATAATCAGCCGCATCTGAAATACCTTTATCCGGTTTCAGCCAATATGACCACAGTGCAAAGCCAATGGCGAAAATGATGAGATATTTCAAAAAACGGTTCATTTTAAACTCGAATATTTAACCGTAATGCAAGGCGCCATCCATAGAGTGAATCAGATAAAATCGCCAAGCATAGATTCAAAAAGTAAGTGTTATATACAAATTTTATAAACTCACTTTCACATGAAATACATAATTTTACAATGTAAAAAATCGAATAAAGCCCTTTTAGAACAGACATTAACACTTAATATACTTTTAAAGTATAAAAAAATACTTAGAGGGTTTTGGTCGAATTTAGATCAGTATGCAATCCTAGAGAGTCACTTTAACTATTTCAAACTCTTCAGGATTTTCCCAAGATATGAACATGTACAAGCAGATCTCCCTTTGTCTTCCCCTTGTCCTTTGCAGCCAACTCAGCTTTGCAGACTGGATTGATGATTCCGTTAAAAATGTAGAAGCGCATACCATTAAGCTTCGACAACATATTCATCAACACCCTGAACTTGGAAATATGGAATTCAAAACTTCTGAGCTAGTACAAAAAGAGTTGAAATCTTATGGCATTGAAGTGCGTAAAGGCTATGCCAAAACCGGTGTAATTGGTGTGCTTAAAGGGGCGAAACCTGGTCCAGTGATGGCATTGCGTGCCGATATGGATGCCCTGCCGATTGAAGAAAAAACTGGACTGCCTTATGCCAGTAAAGCCAAAGCCATTTATCAAGGGGCAGAAACTCACGTGATGCACGGCTGTGGTCATGATGCCCATACCGCAATGTTACTGGGTGCCGCCAAAGCCTTAGCAGCCAATAAAGATAAAATTGCAGGTACTGTGGTCTTTGTATTCCAACCGGCTGAAGAAGGCGGTGCCGATATTGATAACTTTACCCAAGGTTATTTAATCGGTTCACGTAAAATGATTGCCGATGGTGCATTGAACAATCCAAAACCGGAAGTAATTTTTGGAATGCACCTGATGGCAGGCATGCCAAGTGGCAATATTTTGTATAAAGATGGCGCGATTCTGAACAGTGCCGACCATTTACGCATTCAAGTCAATGGTAAACAAGTCCATGGCTCTATGCCTTGGCTCGGCCGTGATCCAATTTATGCGTCTTCGCAAATGATCAACAACATGCAGAGTTTAGTCAGTCGTCATGCAGATTTAACCAAAGGCATGGGCGTAGTCAGTATTGGCAGTATCCGCGGTGGAACAACAGGTAATGTCATCCCTGATCAGGTGAATATGGTCGGCACCATTCGCTCTAACAGTGAAGATGTGCGACAAGGCATTTTAAAAACTTTACCGAAAATGGTCGAACATAATGCCGCAGCCAATGATGTCACTGCAAAAGTGGAAATTGCCCCATATGCGCCGGTAACCACCAATGACAAAACCCTAACCAAGCTGATGCAACCTACGCTTGCCCAAGTGAATGGCGAAGATAAACTGCATGTGCTGGACAACAATGCCAGTGCAAGTGAAGATTTTGCCTATTATGGTCAGCTGATGCCGTCTTTATTTGTCTTTGTGGGCGCAACACCTGCCGATCAGGACATGGCGAAAGCTGCACCTAATCATAACCCATTATTTATCGTCGATAATGCAACTTTAAAAACCGGGGTAGAAAGCCATGTGCGCTTCATCCTGGATTATCCAAAAGTTGCCGAACAGGTACAGACTGACTGGAAAAAGATGCAAGCTGCAAAAAAATAAAGTACATTTTTTAAAAAAAGTGAGCATCCTTTGCTCACTTTTTTTATATCTAAAGGTTGTGTTGATTGAATACAGAATAGATCTCATTTGAAACCTTGTGCCATTGGACTAAAAACTCAAACTGCTAAACTTCAATGCGTTACACAGCTTGACTCTTAGCGAAAAAAACGTCATTTTTACAGATTTTTTAACTCGCTAAAAGTACAACTAAAACCATAAAACCGAATTGAAAAATGGGACACAATCATGGCGAATAAATTCGAGTTCAACATTCGTGTATATATTGAAGACACTGACGCAGGTGGCATTGTCTATCATGCAAACCATATTCGTTTTATGGAACGTACCCGTACCGAATGGTTACGTGCGGCAGGTGTTGACCACTACTGGCACCAAAAAGATTATCACTTTGTAGTACATAAAATAAATGTGAAATATTCACGTCCAATCCTAATGGATGACCTGATTACCGTGACTGCGAGTGTTGTTTCATGTAAAGCAACATCTTTTGTATTGCAACAAAATATTTATCGTGGTGAAATCATGCTTGCATCTGGCGAAGTCGAATTGGCATGTATTAGTGTAGACGGCATGCGTCCAACACGGCTTCCTGAGGAAATCCGTAATCTAATTCTAAAAGAGTTAGGACAAGACTAAAAAATTTATTGGCACATTGTAACTATGGCAACACAACTAGAATCATCTTTACACATATCAGATCTTATTTTACAAGCAAGTCCCATCGTTCAACTGGTAATGCTCGTGCTCCTGCTAGCATCTTTATACAGTTGGTATCTGATTGCCAAGTTACATATGAGTTATAAAAAAGCCCAGGCCGAAGATGAACATTTTCAAAAAATCTTCTGGTCTGGCGCTGAACTTAATACCCTATACAACAACGCGCAACTTAATTCCAAACGCACCGGTTTGGAAGATATCTTCTATCAAGGCATTGGCGAGTTTTTTAAACTCAAAAAATTCCAGGCAACCACACAACAAACCGTTGAAGGCACAGAACGTATTTTACGTGTCGGTTTAAGCCGTGACCAAGGTCTGCTTGAACAAGGCTTGGGCGCACTTGCCAGCATTGGTTCTGTTGCACCTTATATTGGTCTGTTCGGTACGGTTTGGGGCATTATGAATGCCTTCATTGGTCTGGCGGATGTCGATCAAGTCACTTTGGCAACCGTCGCTCCAGGTATTGCCGAAGCCCTCATTGCAACAGCGATTGGTCTTTTTGCTGCAATTCCAGCAGTATTGGCCTTTAACCATTACACTGCTAAAGGTGAAACCGTCTATTCAGACCGTGCATTATTTGCTGAAGAAATGGTGGCGCTATTACAACGTCAAACTGTGAGTTCTGCACAGGAAAATGACTAATGGCAATTCAGCGTTCCGGACGCTTTGAGCGTGTCAAAAAACCACTAAAAAGTGAGATGAATGTCGTCCCTTATATTGACGTCATGTTGGTACTTTTGGTGATTTTTATGGTTACAGCACCCATGATCACCAGCGGGATTAAAGTCGATTTACCTCAAGCCAATGGTAATCCGATCGAATCTAAAGATGCACCGACAATCGTGACTCTGGATCAGGATGGTCTGTATTATTTGGAATACAAAAACCAAGAAACCGGTCCTGTTGATCTAGCTCAGTTGACGAGTCGTTTAGTTGAGGCACAAACAAAAGCCAAGGATGACAATAAGGAACTGAACGTTGTCATTAACGGTCATACCACACGTCCCTATGGAGATGTCATGGCTTTAATGTCGAGTCTTCAAGATGCTGGTTTAACACAAGTTAGTCTGCTAACTAAGCCTCTAGAATAAAGTATGAAAGATTTGAAAAAGCCACAATCCAAAGAAAAAACAATTGCGCTTGGATTTACCCTCGGAATCCATGCTGTGGCAATGACTGGCTTACTTTTTTTGGGCATGAGTAAACCGGTCGAGTCACCTAAACAAATTAAAATGGTTTTGGTCACGCCTGAGGACTTGCTCCCACCTGAGCCTGTACCTTTAGAACAGACAGACTCGTCTGAAACAGTACATGAAAAAGTCGCGGAACAGGTTCAACAAACGGCAAAACCGAGTATTGAACCTGCACCGGTTATTCCCGTTACCCAGCCTACTCCTCCTACTCCAGCACCAGCACCAGCACCAGCACCAGCACCAGCACCAGCAAAGCCTGATGTAAATAAAGCTGCACAGGAAACCAAGGCTGCAGCGGAAGCACTGAAAAAAGCGGAACAGAAAGCTGCCGAACAGGCAAAGGCAGCTGAAGCCAATAAACTAAAAGCCCAAGCTGATGCTCAAGCCAAGGCAAAAGCAGACGCTGCTGAAAAAGCCCGAGCGGATGCCGCTGCAAAAGCTAAATCTGACGCGGCTGAAAAAATGAAGTCAGACGCTGCGGCGAAGGCCAAAGCCGATGCAGTGAATAAAGCTAAGGCTGATGCCATTAATAAAGCCAAAGCTGATGCAGCGAATAAAGCCAAAGCCGATGCAGCGAATAAAGCCAAAGCCGATGCAGCGAATAAAGCTAAAGCGGATGCTGCAAACAAAGCCAAAGCAGATGCAGCAAATAAAGCCAAAGCGGATGCAGCAAATAAAGCCAAAGCGGATGCAGCAAATAAAGCCAAAGCGGATGCAGCAAATAAAGCCAAAGCGGATGCAGCAAATAAAGCCAAAGCGGATGCAGCAAATAAAGCTAAAGCCGACGCTGTAAATAAAGCCAAAGCCGATGCAGCAAATAAAGCTAAAGCCGATGCAGAAGCGCGTGAACGTGCTGCTGAAGAAGCCAAAGCATCATCTGCTAAACAAGCCGCTGAAGAAGCCGCGACTAAAAAAGCGGAAGCAAAGAAAATTGCCTCAACTGCAAAACGTGACTTTGAAAATAAAGTGAGACGTGCGTGGGATATCCCGAGCGGTTCATCCGGTCAAAAAGCCACTGCTCGTGTGACCTTAAGTGACAGTGGTGCAGTTCAATCGGTCATCGTCAGTTCAAGTGATCCGGACATGAAAGCAAGTGTGGAAGCCGCTGTACGTGCAGCAGCACCTTACCCGATGCCTTCCGATCCAGATGCACGACGTGAAGCAAGAACCTTTACTTCAAGCTTTACTGCGAAATAAAATAAAAGGCCACATCAAATTTAATTGATGTGGCCTTTTATTTTTGCGTTTAAACTCAAATTTCACTAAAAATAGATACTATTTTATTCACTTTTCACAGTCTTATAACAGTTTAGTCATCATGATGTACTTCCAATAAAGCAAAATCATGCCATTATGTGACACAACCGAATTCACAATAATTTACATTTTTTAGAGTACGTAGCGGATGATGGAAATGACGCGTAAACATCTACTTTGCCTAACCATTTTGACAGCTTTAAGTCCTGTTTTAGCGACACAGTCTTATGCACAACTGCATTTGGAAATTGCTAAAGCACCAGAAGAAGCACCGAAGATTGCCATTATTCCGTTTAATAATGATCAAAGCATTTATCCGATTGTCGAAAATGACTTAAACCGTTCAGGCAAATTTTCAAGTGCTTCAAAAAACCTGCCTGCAACAGCGAGTATGAATAGCCCAAATGCAGAGGCATGGAAATCTGCAGGTGTTCCGTATGTGGTTACAGGTACAGTAAAAACAACAGAAAATGGCGCGTATGAGGTTCATTATCAACTCTATGATATTGAAAAACAGCAGTATTTATTAAATGAATTGCTGACTGTTCCTGCGTCACGTATTCGTCAAGCGGGTCACATGATTAGTGATGCAATTTATCAGGCATTGACCGGTATTGCAGGTGACTTTAGCGGACGCATTGCCTATGTACTGCGTAATCCGGCGACTCCTGAACAGCGTTATACTCTTCAAATTGCAGATACAGATGGCGAACAGCCAAAAACCATTCTGACTTCTCGTAATCCAATTTTGTCCCCTGCTTGGACACCGGATGCGAAAAAAATTGCCTACGTTTCATTTGAAACTAAACGTCCGGCCATTTATGTACAGGACTTGGCTACAGGAAAACGTGAAAAACTGGCGAGCTTCCGTGGTTTAAACGGTGCACCAAGCTTCTCTCCCGATGGTAAAAGCATGTTGTTTACTGCATCTCTGCATGGCAACCCTGAAATCTATCAAATGAATCTGGAAACACGTCAGTTACAACGTATGACCAATGACAGTGCCATTGATACCGAAGCACGTTATGCCCCAGACGGTAAATCATTTATTTTTACCTCTGACCGGGGCGGTTCACCACAAATTTATACCTACAATTTTGCCAATGCTTCAAGTAAGCGCCTGACGTTCCGTGGTGCATTTAACGCACGTGGCACATTAAGTGCAGATGGTAAAAAAATCGCTCTAGTTCATCGCCCAAGTGGCAGCAATTACAAAGTGGCTATTCAGGACATTAATACCGGCATTACCAATATTCTGACCCCAACCAGTCTGGATGAATCACCAAGTTTCTCACCAAACGGTCAGATGGTGGTTTATGCAACACGTGAAGGGAATCGTGGTTTATTGTCCATCATGTCACTTGATGGTCGTTTCCGCATGAATTTACCGAGTGAACAAGGTGAGGTTCGCGAACCTGCTTGGGCACCCAAATAACAATTTAAGTTAAAGCAATGATGATCATGGAGATAAAGATGAAAGCAGTTAAATTATTAGTCCTTCCTGTTCTTGCAACAGCATTAGTGATGACTGGTTGTGCCAGCCGTAAACCTGCTGCTGAAATTCAAGCAGGTCAAAATCCATCTGAAGCAAGTACAGTAAGTACTGAGGGCTTAAGTGAAGATGCGGCTCTAAATGCGCAAAACCTGGCAGGTGCTTCTTCAAAAGGTGTAACTGCAGCAAATAAAGCATTCTTGGCAAAACGTGTTGTTCACTTTGACTATGACAGCAGCGATCTTTCTAACGAAGACTATCAAACCCTGCAAGCACATGCACAATTTCTTGTTGCCAATGCAAATTCGAAAGTGGCTTTAACCGGTCATACTGATGAACGTGGCACACGTGAGTACAACATGGCTTTGGGTGAACGTCGTGCTAAAGCGGTAGAAAGCTTCCTGATTACCAATGGCGTTTCTGCAACTCAATTGGAAGCTGTGAGCTATGGTAAAGAAATGCCAATTAATGCAGGTCATGATGAAAATGCATGGAAAGAAAACCGCCGCGTAGAACTGAACTACGAAGCTGTTCCACCATTATTAAAATAATGGCTTGAATAAAAAAAGCGCTCAACTTATTGATTGAGCGCTTTTTTATGGTTTAAGCTTTTTCAGATTCTGTAGCTTCATCTTTCGAGCTGTGCATGGATTCTATGAGATCATGCTTGTTGAATTTTTTATATTCTGGTTTCGCTTCATAAGCTTTCCAAGCTTCTTTCACTTTCTCATCAGAAATATCATCTAAACTCATAGCTTCATTTGGCGTTGGAGTCGCATCAAACTTTTGCGTTGTCATAACTGTGCTCCTATCACGATTTTTAATACCCTCTGTCCCTCAACATAGCATTTTCCACAAAACTTACAAGAGTAAAATCACGACAAATAGTCGAGTTTAATTGTCCTTTTGCTGCGTTCTCATCTAAAATGAGTCCCCATATTCTTTTGATAATTTTTTATCATTTTCTAATTGGAGTTTTCCTGTCATGTCATACCTCACCCTTTCCCAATTTCTAGAACAAAAAACAGGGAATTTAACACCTGAACTTGCTCAAGTTATTGAAACAATTGGTAATACATGCAAAGACATTGATCAGTTATTACAAAAAGGGGCTTTGGCGGGTGTATTGGGTAGTGCGCAACACGAAAACGTACAAGGTGAAGAACAAAAGAAACTTGACGTTATTTCGAATGACTACTTGATTGATGCTTTAAAAGTTCATCCACATGTGGGTGGTTTGGCTTCTGAAGAACTCGATGAATTTACCCCTGCACAAGAAAATGGTGAGTTCCTGGTATTGTTCGATCCACTTGATGGTTCAAGCAACATTGACATCAATATGTGTGTCGGCACAATTTTCTCAATTTTGCCTGCTAAAAATGCAGTGACCAAAGCTGAGGACTTCATGCAGGCAGGTACAAACCAGGTAGCTGCGGGTTATGTATTGTATGGTCCATCGACCATGATGGCGCTTACTGTCGGTGCGGGTGTTGTATTCTTTACTTTCGACCCAGAAACTCAAGAATTCCTGTTAACTTCTAAAGATATTCAAGTGGCTGCTGATACCAAAGAATATGCCATCAACGCATCAAATCAGCGTCATTGGGAAGAGCCAGTAAAACGCTACATTGGTGAACTTCAGGACGGTAAAACTTCTGTTCGTGGCAAAGACTTCAATATGCGTTGGGTCGCTTGTATGGTGGGTGATATTCACCGTATCCTTTGCCGCAGCGGTATTTTCTTATATCCATACGACACCAAAGATCCGAAAAAAGCCGGTCGTCTTCGTTTAATGTATGAAGCTAATCCGATGAGTATGTTGATGGAACAAGCCGGCGGTGCATCTACTACGGGCCGCGTTCGTATTCTTGATATTCAACCGACTGAACTACATCAACGTGTTCCTGTTGTCATTGGTTCTAAAAACGAAGTTGACTTAGTTACTCACTACCATAATTAATTTTTTATAGCGGAAGTAAGTGCTTACTGCTTACTTCCGTGGATTTACTCTCCCATGCCTACTATTTTTCTAGAATCTAAAGATAATCCTAAAATTAAGCACTTACGTGGCTTAATCGACCAAAACTCGTATCGTAAAAAGCAAGGTCAAACTGTTCTTGAAGGTACGCATTTATGCCTTTCATGGTTGGCAGAAGATCGAAAAATTAAATCTATTTTCACCACTGAACATGCTTTAGCTCACCCAGATTTCGATCTTATTGCAGAACAATACCAAGGTGCGGTATTTGTCATTAGTGAATCTTTATATAAAGATTTAAGCACATTAGGCACGACACTCGCTTGCCTGGCAATTGTTGATTTACCCAGTTCAAGCCACGCCTTAGACTTCACGGCAGATACCTTAATTTTGGAAAATATCCAGGATCCAGGCAATGTCGGCACTTTAATTCGTTCTGCGGCTGCAGCCGGTATTCAACAAATTGTGTGTACCAAAGGTTCAGCATCACTGTGGTCACCAAGGGTATTACGCGCAGGCATGGGTGCACATTTTTCATTGCATACCTATGAAAATATTGCCCTAGAAGATCTTTTAGATAAATTTAAAATTCCTGTGTATGTCACCAGTTCACATGAATCAGAAAGTTTATATTCAAAAGACTTAAAGAAAGCTTGTGTATGGATCCTCGGTAACGAAGGTCAAGGGGTTTCTGATTATGCTCTTGCACATGGACAAGCAGTTTCTATTCCGCAGCCTGGTGGACAAGAATCCTTGAATGTTGCAATTGCCGGTTCGGTCTGTTTCTTTGAGATGGTTCGTCAGCGTTTATAATCCTTTCTCTTTCGTTACTTTATTTTAACCGTCACGCGTTGATGTTTAAAAATAGATTACACTAGAAAAATAATAAGTTTTTTTGTCAACCAAACCATTATTTCCAACGTTATATATACATGAAAATGGAAATAATGGTGGATATCCAATGACAGGATTTTCCATCTCTATGGATTCAGCACCAAAACAGTCTCATGCGGAAAATTTGAGTACTCTGAAGAGTACGGCTGAACAACGCCTGAAAATTTTCATGCAGGATGTGACTGGACGTGCCTTAGTCATGATGGAAAGTGCTACTCAAGGTCAACAAGGCATTGCGATGGATTTAGTGCAAGAAGCATTTATTTCCTTGCATAAAACATATGCCGAAAAGCCGACTGATGAATGGTATCCCCTGTTTTACACCATTTTGAACCATAAACTACAAGACTGGCGTAGAAAAGAAGTCCGTCGAGCGCAACCTTTTTCATTTTTTAAAAAGGTCAGTCTCGATGACGACGATATTGAACTGAATGATATTGTCGATGAAAGTACCCCTAGTCCATTCGATTTTCTTGATCAAGCCGTCACTGCTGAAGAAATACAGGAAGCCATTTCCAAGCTTCCCGTTCGGCAGCAACAAGCTTTTATGCTGCGTGCTTGGGAAGGTTTTGATACACACACCACTGCACAAATCATGGAATGCAGTGAAGGTAGTGTAAAAACGCATTATCACCGTGCTATTCAAGGTCTTAGGAACTCGTTGGCACATTTGAATCCATATTCTGGAGGGTCATCCGAATGAAACAAGATGATTTCTTAAAACAAGTTACTTCCAAACTCGATGGACTCGCACAACATCATAAAGACAAACCTGTTGTGATGAATCATGTTATTGAAGAAATTCAAGACCGGGACACTTCCCGTTACGGACTTTGGAAAATGTCAGGATTTGCACTGGCTGCGGCAATTGCAGGTTTCGTGGTCTTCCCAAATTCTATTGAAATGGCTGACAAGCCTCAGAATCAAGTTGTAGTTACTCCAAAATTATCACCCCAAATGGTTGAAGATTTGGAGATGTTAATGGTTTTAGGCGAGGACAAAGTTCCACATGGCAGCTAAAAGATTAGCATTTGCTTTTTGTGCACTCGGATTTCTACAAACCAGTTTCGCTGGTTTTGAACGTTTTTGGATTTTTTCTAAAGATGCGGACACTCAATTGGCAGAAACCTGGGAAACTCTGTCAGATGCTGAACAACGCGCCCTTATTCAGCGTTATCAATCGCTAAAGGAATTACCTGAAGCACAAGGTACAGCTTTGCATCAACGTATGGATTGGTTTACCCAACTACCCGAGCAAGAAAAGCAAAAAATGCGAGAAACCTGGCAAAAAATGAGTAGCCAAGAGCGTAAAGATTTAGGCAGCCGTATGCAAAAAGCGACCGCTGAAGAAAGACCCGCTATTCGTGATGAATACATCACTAAATATTTGCAACAGCCCAATATTACTCATCATTAATGCTCAAAATACTCAACAGCACCCATAAAAAAAGCCTCTTTCGAGGCTTTTTTTAGTTTTATTTCATTTTACGTCTTCATTTTACGTCGGTACAAACCTAATCCAATAAGTGCAAATAGACCATAAATACCAAATGATCCACCACCGCTACTACTTGAGTTGGTGTCTTTTGCTGTATTTTTCAATAACAATATTGCTTCGTTGGAAATTCCACCATCTGCGTCAAAAATTGCATATCGAATTGGGTAATCAAACTGGCTATAAGCATTTTTTACGGTAAATTGAATTTTTCCACCATAACAGGTCTCACGGATATATGCTTCAGGACAAGGTCCCTCATGCTCAGCTTTCATAATTAAACCTGCAGGTAATTCAGGAAAACGGATTGGAATATCTTGTCCTGCATCATTTTGATGATAAATAGCTTTCAGTTTCGTCACAGTCGAAATCGGACCATCCCCATCATCATTGTCATTTTCTAGTGGGTTTACACTCACGGTTAGATACTGACTTGCATCTAAAGCATAATTATCATTTGTAGCAATAGGTGCAATATTGGTAAAGCTGACTTTTAAAATGCCTGATGACTCTTGTGCTGTGCCAGCTTTTTCTTTAATCGTGTATTTACAATATGCATTATCACCATTTTCTAAAAGTGCCCCACTGCTACGATAGATCATGATACGTTTCAGATCAGCTTTCCACTCACACTTTAAGTCATTCATTGAACCATTCAGTACTGGCTGACCATCTTTAACGGTCAGTACACCAATTCCAAAAGGCTCTGCAATAATATCGTAATGCTTGGTATCTAATACTTTAATTCGATATTCTTCATTTTTACTGTCTGGAACACGCTCTTCGCCTGCAATCGCAAGCTCAAACGGATTAAAATAAATCGTACGATATTTTTGGTACTGCTTGGTGTATTTAAGCAGGTTTTCGAAGTTCGCTAACTCTTCCTTAAAATCTTCAACATCTTCTTTTTTTTCAGTACTTTCAGTAATTAATTCTTTCAACTCATCAATATTTTTCTGATAGTAGTCTAGCAAAGTCACCAAAGATGAATTTTTAAGATCAGAAATATCAACAGCCGCTAGGTTCATTTGCTCAACAGAACCAATATCACAACTACTTTGTAGATCAGGATTTAATTGTAAAACTATATCATCATCACGTTCTAGAAGTCGTTGATCATAATCACTACAACCACTGCTGTTCACATCGACTAAATCCGTCGCTGTTTGATTATTGCGTGGATAATACAGCGGCAAGAACGTGTTATATGGGGATGTAGGAATCAGCTCAGAAAGTAGAGTCGAGAAACTTGTAGTCGATACATCAATATTTTTCGAGTTTATCGTTGTGGCATCTAAACTACTTTTAGGTAGCATACACTGATCTGAGCCAGTACCTAAATTTAAAGCATTTTTTGCCAAAATAAATACGATATTTTCTTTTGGCACGCCTGTATCAGAATAGTAGCGGCACGATTTACCACCTTGATTAAAAGCCAAAACGTTAAAATCGACATATTTGCTGCCATTCTCATCATAGAGCAAAGTACTGTGCGCTTCATTTTCAACAATGGTATTACTTTTGATTTTAAACGTTGAAAAAGGACTTAAGCGATTTAAGCCCTCTGTGACCATACGTAAAATACTACCATTGCTGGTACTGGCTTTATTTTGCGCAATGGTGTTGGTAATTAAATCAACTTTTGCTGAACCACAGAAATCAAAAGCACTTAAACTACTACTTGAACCATTGTTGATAATACTGTTGCGCTCAAAATAAACGACTGGTTTGGTATCGTCCAAATTGCCGTAGCAGTCCATCGCGATCACACTACCTTTTGCTGCAGTGTTGCCTTGAATTAAACTGCCATTAACGGATATTTTCTTTTCACTATTCAGTGCAACATTATAAATTGCACCACCTGCAACCTCTGCTTTAGAATTGACAATCGCACCATTCTTAAAGATTAAATCTCCGCCAATCAGTACCGCACCACCACGACCATTTTGCCCAGCCTGAGTACCAGCATAGCCATTTTCAAGCTGAATATTATTGAGGGTAAAGCTAATTTCAGTTTTACTGGTGTTAAAAATCCGTGTACGCCCTTCACCACTAATCATGGTTTTAATACCTTCCAATGCTGGATAGGTCTGGGTCAATTTATTCTTTTCTTTAAAATTTTCACGCGATGCGCCGTTAATAATTACCCTCGATTCAGGTGCTAACTCTGAATCCAATTTATATCTACCGGCTTCAAGTTGAATATAGTCAGTTTGACCAAACACCGTGTTGCCTGGTGTACACCCGCCATAAGCTGCATTTTTCTTTGCCGTGATAATCGCTTCACGCAATGAACAAGCATTGGCATTTTCACCATTTTCATCTGCAAATGTTGTGACATAAATGGTTCCATCTTCAGCTGCCATCAATGACATTGCAGATAAAACCATGACACAGAGCAATCCTTTTTTATAAGTGTGCATCACTTTTCCCTTTTTTTATTTTTTATTTTTTATTTTTTAAAGCGGCGTATACCCACCAGTCCCAATACAGCAAATAAGCCGAACAATCCGAATGCCCCACCCGAGGTTTTTACAGATTTATCTTCAAATTCATTGTTCGGTTCTTGCACCATATAGGCTTCAAGCACCATATATTTTTTGTTTTCATTGAAATGTGTCGATGATGTGACAATTTGAAGGTTAAAAATATCTGCACCATGCCAATTACTATTTGGGGTATAAACTAAATTACCATCGATATCTAAAGTCAGGGTTCCTTTTGACTTTGTTAAAGTTTGATCGATGTAGGCACAACCATCTTGCCATTCACCGCCTGCTGGATTTTTCATGTTAAGTAAGCTTTCGCATTTTTCTTTTGGGTATAAGTCACTGTCACCCAAATATTCTAAGATATTTAGCTTAGCAACTTCGCCTACTTTTAAATCTTGTCCAATACGCGATTTAGAGCTCGGTACAACAATTTCAATTGCGCCACGGTCACACCAGCTATTATCCGTTGTTCGATTCTTATTACGTTGATCCATGGTTTCACACATCAACTGTGTGCTGTCTAATGACAAATCTAGACGACCTTTATTCAAAATCAAGGTATCAAACATATTTTTAGCACTGAGTAAAATACGCGGGCGAATATAGCCCAAGAAGGTATTTTTCGGTGTGCTGTATGGACACAGTAAAGCATCTGAATCTTCAATTAACGATTTACAACTGCCTTCACTACTGTTACCGGCAAAAAGTTTGCTACCATCCCAAAATTCATTTGGATATTTGGCATCGCCACTCTTACACTCACTCCCCACTAAATTGTTTTGTATTAATGTCTTATCATCTGCGGTAAATTGGCAATTCGTGCCGCTACCATTTCCCACCACAATACTGTTGGCAAGATAACCGTAGCCTTCTTGTGAATCGAATTGTACACCTGCCTGATTACCTACAATCGTCACATTATTTACAGCAATACCATCAAGAATATTAATGATATAACCACTGTTATTTAAAAATGTACTATTGCTGAGTTTATTTATATTTTTATCGTTTAGCAGAGTAACATCAGCAATAGGTTTTTCACTAAAAATATTAGCAGCACCTGAAGTCGTATTGTTATTTTTAAAGACAACACTGCTCAGTGTAAATGCCGGTCGTTGACTATACAAAATTGCGCCTGTAACGGCTGTATTATTTTCCAAAATACTGTCGCTAATCGCGACTTGGCTAATGTAGTTTTGTGTTGCACTACTCTCACCGACATTATAAATTGCCCCCCCTAAACGTGCATTACCGCCAGAGAGTTTGACATATTGCAAGACCAAACGTTCATTGTTATAGAAAATCCCTCCTTTGTCGGCGCAAATACTTTTGTTACAACCTTCAAAGCTCACTTCTTTGATGGTGATCAAAGCTAAATCTTTCGGATCATGGTCAATATTAAAAATTTGATCTTTGCCTGCCATTTTAATGACCGCATTATTCAAGCCCGCAATCGCTTCTTCAGTCACTGTGGTGTCATAATAAGTTTTTAAGGCCAGACTTGCTTTCACATCCACTTTAGCGTTCAGGGTATAAGTTTTTTGTTTGTCTAATAGAATTATCGACAAAGCATTTTTACCGCCACAGCCCATGTAACCTGCTTCAGGCATGCCTTTATTGACATATTCAATGGCTTCACGCAATGAACATTCACTATCATCTTTGGTGATATCATCTGTAATGGTGACGGTGATTTCTGCACTATAAGCATGTCCTGCTAGACACAGCATCCCTATGCCTATGCTCCGTTTGAGCATATCTTTCTCCTTATATTCTTTTATCTTTTTTATTCTTAAGTTGCACATTCCCTGCAACATCGAATTATTTTTCTGTACTTTGTCACAGCTAGAGTAATTACTCAAGATTTTTTATTATTTACCGATATTCATCAATTAACGCATAAATTTGTCTTAAATTGGCATGACTGATTTTTGTTTTTTCACCTTTTAACAGCTGGATTAATTGTTCTAAAGTTTGTAGTAAAATAGAGGTTTGATGAGGCCCATGCAGCAACAAATAATCGATAATTTGTTGATCAATGTGAATTCCGCGACGTGTTAATACAGAAGTTACTAGTGCATAGCGATCTGCATATAAACTCCCTGTCGGTACTTTAACGCTCACCGCTTGAGTCAAACGTGACTGTAAATCTGGAAGTTCAAGTTTTAATTCAATGGGTGCAACACGGGAAGAGAAAACTAACTGCCCACCACCTTCATTATTATAGTTAATTAAATGAAAAACTGCTTTTTGCCAATGTGGAACACCACTAATGGCTTCGATATCATCCAATGCCACAAGGTCATATTGATCTAATGAGGTAATTGCTTCAGTTGGTGCATCAAGCAATTCCAGTAATGAAACTTGAATTGCAGACTTACCAACCTCTAAATAAGAATCGCAAATGGCAGAAAGCAAGTGGCTCTTACCTGAACCCGCACCACCATACACATAAAAACGGTTTATTAAACCGGCATGAAGCTGTCGAACTGCATCAATGACATGCCCCCAACTCGGACCCGAAAAATCACTAATTCGGGCATCCAGTTGAGGTTCTATATCTAATTGCAGTTGACGCATATATGTGTTTTGACCTCAAGGTTCTTTATTGTCTATCAATTCAATCTTACTCGATTTTTCAGCATCTTGCAGACATTTTGATTCTTGATTTTTCAATTCAATATCGACATCTAGCTGATCCGTTTCAATCGAAATTGATCCTGCTCCAGCATCCTGTATTATCACGGAAGAGTGCCCATATATACGGCTCTTCTCATAGCAGTCGCGTGCATGACGTAACAGTACGACAATAATCGCTGCAACCGGTAAAGCAATCAACATTCCCAAGAAACCAGCAAGCTGCGCACCTGCCAATACCGCAAAGACCACTGCCACAGGAGATAAACCAATTTTATCACCGAGTAAGAAAGGTTGCAGAACATAACCTTCAATGGCCTGGCCAATCATGAAGACAACGCCTACCAAGACCAGTTGCATCCAATCAATACCAAACTGGAATAGTGTTGCAATGACAGCAGCTATAATCCCAACAGCAAATCCTAAATAGGGAATAATACTCGCCAGTCCCGCAACCATTCCAATAATCAGTCCCACTTCAAGACCAATCACTTGTAAGCCGACTGCGTACACCGTACCGAGCAGAAACATCACCAAAAACTGACCTTTAACAAAGGCACCTAATACACTGTGACATTCACCTACAATGTGTAAAGTACTTTTCTCATAAGGACGAGGGATTAAACGACGGAAACTCTCGAGCATACGATCCCAATCTAACAGGAAATAGAATGCAATAATTGGAATCAGAACAACCGTTCCGCCAATTTGTATGAAATTCAGACCCGATTGAGCGACTTTTAACAACATTGCCTGAATACTATCAGCACTATAATTGGTCTGAATATATTCCATGACCACAGTCGACATTTGCTGCGTATCGATTTCCATCGGATCGACACTAAAAGTTTGCGAAACCCAAGGTAAAAAGGTGTAATTTAACCAATGAATTCCTGCTGGAATACTGTCTCGCGCATACATCAGCTGTTGCCAAACGAGGGGTACCAAATACCACATGGCCAAGGTAAGAACCACGCCAATGCCAACAAAGACAATACTAATGGACAACCAACGTGGCAAACCGATCTTATGAAGTTTATCCACCAACGGGCTAAATAAATAAGCCACCAAAAATGCAGCTATAAAAGGTAATACCACTGGTTTAAGCAGATATAAAACCCAAAGGATTAATGCAATTCCTGAGAGTATAAAAATGCGACGTAAGGTACGATCCACCATGCAAATTCGCCTTTTTTCGGTTTATTCGTTATAGAAAGTAAAATATTTGAATAAAGATAGCATTTTAGCGCATAAATAACATAAGAGTTTCGTATATTCGGGTATAATCGCGGCGCGAATGCGGAGACTTCATTATGAGCAACTCAACTTCCCCAAACACTGGTTTAAGCTATAAAGATGCGGGTGTCGACATTGAAGCGGGCGACGCACTTGTCGATCGAATCAAATCTGTCGCTAAGCGTACCTCACGTCCTGAAGTCATGGGCGGATTAGGCGGCTTCGGCGCTCTTTGTAAAATCCCTAAAGGTTATGAAGAACCTGTTCTCGTATCTGGCACAGATGGTGTTGGTACAAAATTACGTTTAGCACTCAATTTGAACCGTCATGACACGATTGGTCAGGACTTGGTTGCAATGTGTGTAAACGATCTTCTTGTATGTGGTGCTGAACCATTATTCTTCCTCGACTACTATGCAACTGGTCACTTAAATGTGGATGTCGCTGCAAATGTCGTGACAGGTATTGGTGCAGGTTGTGAGCTTGCAGGCTGTGCATTGGTTGGCGGTGAAACTGCTGAAATGCCAGGCATGTATGAAGGTGAAGATTACGACCTTGCAGGTTTCTGCGTGGGTGTAGTTGAGCAAAGCAAAATTATTGATGGAACCAAAGTTAAAGCTGGTGACGTATTGATTGGTGTGGCTTCTTCTGGTGCTCATTCAAACGGTTACTCTTTACTTCGTAAAATTTTAGACGTGAAAAACGTTGATTTAACACAAATCGTGGATGGTCGCCCACTTGCCGACGTGGCAATGGAACCTACACGCATTTACGTAAAACCATTGCTTGAACTTTGCAAACAAGTTGATGTTCACGCTATGGCACATATCACTGGTGGTGGTTTACCTGGTAACTTACCTCGCGTACTTCCAAACGGTGCTCAAGCTGTCGTGAATGAAGCATCTTGGGAATGGCCAGAATTGTTCAAACTTCTTCAACGTGAAGGCGGTGTTGAACAGTTTGAGATGTACCGCACATTTAACTGTGGCGTAGGCATGGTGATTGTTGTTGATGCGAGTGAAGCTGACAAAACTGTTGAATTGCTAACAAGTCTTGGCGAAAAAGCATGGACGATGGGTCATATCCAAGACAATGCTGAATCTGTTGCCGGTGCTGATGAAAAAATTCGCGTAATTTTTGCATAAAGAACAGCACATGATCAAAATTGCTGTCCTCGTTTCAGGCAGTGGAAGTAACTTGCAAGCCCTGATTGATGCCAATCTGTCAGGTCAAATTGTTGGGGTGATTTCCAATAAGCCTGAAGCTTATGCTTTAGAACGTTCTAAAAAAGCAGGAATTCAAACTGCCGTTATTGAACACAAACAATATCCGAATCGTGAAGCTTTTGATGATGTGATGCATCAACAATTACTGGATTGGGATGTTGATTTGGTTGTTCTTGCAGGTTTTATGCGCATCTTGAGTGCCAAATTTGTCAAAGCATGGGAAGGGAAAATGCTCAACATCCACCCTTCTCTCTTACCAAATTACAAAGGCATGCATACTCATCAACGTGTACTCAACACCGGTGATGTTTTGCATGGCTGTACGGTTCATTATGTCACTGCTGAGCTGGATGCCGGTCAGGCATTAGCTCAAGGTGTACTAAAAGTAAATTTGCGTGATGATGTAAGTTCTTTAGCGAATCGCGTTCATGTACTTGAACATGTCATTTACCCGCAAGTGGTGGAATGGATCTGTACAGGAACAGTTCAATATACTGAACAAGGTGTATTATATCGTGGTCAAGCGATGCAGGAACCGGTTCAATTTTGTAAGCTTTAAACCGAATTTTATGCAATAAAAAACGCATCCTAGGATGCGTTTTTTATTGCTTGGTTTTCTATTCATCAACTGCCTCAGAAATTAGGCTGACTGCTGTTGAATCAATTGCTTAATTAACTCTACAGTTTCGAGCGGTTTTTCAAGTGGAAACATATGACTCCCCGGAACAACCGTATAAGGAATACCAAACTTCTTTTTCGCTATTTGCGGAAAGCCGCGCTCAATAAATGGCCCTTTTTCAGCCATCACCAACTGGACAGGCACTTGAGGTTTCGGCTGCGGCAGCCACCATAAGGATGGATTGGTTCTAAAGATATTTACCTCATCCATCTTGGAAATGGTCAGCTCCACACCGCCTCGCACTTTGTCTTCCGTTAAAGCATGATCGATATAGGCTTGGAAACAGGTTTCATCAAAATGTTGATAAAAGCCTTTAGGACGAAGCAATTCAGCTGCCTGTTCACGACTTTCCCAATGATCTCTGCGACGTAAGGATAAAGATGCCGGCGACATCTTATCTACGGCTTTCAGCTTTAAGGTTTTGGCCACGTGCAAAGCAAATGCATCTTTGCCCATAATTAAGGGCGGATCAATCATAATGACCTGCTCAAACAGTTCAGGACGTTTTAACGCCGCCTGAAAGGTCAGTACAGAACCCAATGAATGCCCGAGTCCAATCACTGGACGACCTTGGGCTTGACGTACAATACTATCAATAACTTGATTAGTCAGGCTTTCCCAATGGTTATCAATGGGGTAGCGTTTATCTGGCCCAAGCAATGGTACATACATAATGTCGTATTCATCTTTCAGTAAATCAAACAGTTTTTGATAAACTTTTGATGGCACGCCATTGGCGTGCGCAAAATGGATCAATGGCTTCATTGTAATTTGGTCGTTTGTTCAGATTGCACTTGCTGTGAAAGTGAAGTTGCAAAACCTTGACCGATAGCGCTTCCGATACGTCCAAGTACTGAATCGAAAGGATTATATTCAATGGTGTAATTCACTGCTTTTTCCACTTTTAATTCGCGCTTCAGCGTATTTAAGCTGCCAGTACGATCTGCAATACCCAATTTCACTGCTTGATCGCCTGTCCAGAATAAACCAGAGAATATTGCTGGATCTTGAGATTTCAACTTCTTACCACGACCCTGTTTTACTGCATTGATAAAATGTTCATGGACATTATCAAGTACGCCTTGTACATGGGCTTTTTGTGCAGGATCAACCGGTTGAGTCATGGAAAGCAATGCTTTGTTTTCACCTGAAGTCATGGTGCGGTCTTCAACACCCAACTTTTTCATCAAGCCATTCACACCATAGTTCGGCATAATTACCCCAATAGACCCGACCAGACTTGATGGATTAACAATAATCTCATCGGCAGCAGAAGCGATGTAATATGCACCTGAAGCACCGGTATCACCAATCACTGCATACAGTTTTTTACCGGTATGTGCTTTTTTCAAATACTGGATTTCTTGCCAGATTTCATCCGACTGAACCGGTGAACCCCCTGGTGAATTAATATTTAACACTACAGCTTTACTTTGTTTGCTTTCAAAGGCTTTCTTTAATGCTTTGACTGTATCAGTGCTATTGACGCTTTGTTTATCTGCAGCAATGGTGCCAATAATATCCACTACTGCAATATGCGAACTGGTCGTTGCCGTTGGATCGGTGGATGAGGTACTGCAACTTTTTGCCATGGCCACTAAAATAAAAAGGATATAAGCAAAAGTGAGAAATTTAAAAAATATGCTCCAACGACGTGCACGGCGCTGCTCTTCTACCGAGGCTAAAACAGCTTTTTCTAAAATATGCCATTCTTTGCCAGTGATGTTTTGCGAGTTATGTTGTGTATTCTGAACTTCATTTTCTGGTTTTGGTGGCCAATCGGACATGGAAAATAATCCAAGGATGAGTTAAATTGAACTCATTATATACACTGCATCAGAGAAATCTGCCTAAACAATCTATTTTCGCCTATAATATTTTCACTTTTTGACTCTATATCTACATTGACGATAGGCGATGACTGACACTACCCCATCTAATACGACGTATCGCTTACTCAAATTTGTAAGTCGACAACCTATTCAAATTTCGAGATTTATTGCCCGAGCTTTGGCAGGTCTAGTAAATTTACTCAAACTATCAAAAACGTCAGATACAATCCGCCTTAATCTTCAAATTGCACTGCCAGAATTAACGTCCGAACAACATGAGCAAATTATTCAACACGCCATTCGTAATGAATTGACCTCATATTTTGAATTTTTCAGCATCTGGGGTGCAAGTACCAATAAAAATATTTCACGTATTGATTCCATTAGCGGTGAACAACTGCTTCAAAATGCCCTTAAAACACCTGAAGGCTTGGTACTGATTGTCCCGCATTTTGGCACTTGGGAAATCATGAATGCCTACTTGGCTCAATTCACTCAAATGACCATTTTGTATAAACCTGTCAAAAATGAATCAGCCAATCAATTTGTACGTGCAGCCCGTAGCCGTGAACAAGCCAACTTGGTTCCTACCGATGAATCCGGGGTAAGACAAATTTTTAAAGCGCTAAAACAAGGCGGTACCACGGTGATTCTGCCAGACCATACCCCAAATGTTGGTGGAGAAATGATTCCTTATTTTGGAGTTCCTCTGGCCACCAGTAATTTAAGTGCCAAACTAATTCAAAAAACCAAAGCCAAAACTTTATTTTTATATGCGCTGCGTAATGATAATCATGGTTTTGATATGCACATCGAGCCTATTGATGATCGTATTTACCAAGGCAATGCCAATGATGGTACCGCTGTTATTTTCGAAGCTATCGAAAATTTAATTCGCCGTTATCCAGAACATTATCACTGGAGTTATAAGCGCTTTAAAGCCAATTCAGAGCTAAAAAATATTTATCACTTAAATACAGATGAAGCACTCAAATTGGTTGCAGAAGTTCGAGCGAAAGCAACTCAGGCTGAAATAGCTTAGGGCTTTAACCATTGTTTTGAATCACGTTCAAACTCAATAGCCATGATGCTTTTGTGTTTGAAAAAACGAATACTCCCATGTTCTATCGTGGTAAGGAGCGGAATTTTTAACTCTTTCAAGCGGGATTCAACAACCACGCTTGGGTGCCCATAGCGGTTATTAAAGCCTGCTGACGCCACCGCCATTTTTGGATTCAATTGCTTTAAAAAATGATAGGCAGAGCTATGTCGACTGCCATGATGTCCCAAAACCAAAACATCGACTTTTAAATCAGGATAATCCTTTAGAATCTGATATTCAGTTGACCAACCGGCATCTCCCATCAATAAAAAATTTTGATAAGGTTGGGCATTTTTTACCTGTAAATAAACCACACAGGACATTTCATTTTTTTCATCTTTAGCATTTCCCAACTGCTCTGCTTTGGGTGACAAAATGGTAAGAGCAACTTGATCGCTCCAATGCCACTTTTGACCTTGACGACAATAATCAAACTGGCTGGAATCAGTGACCTCAACCTGTTCATTTGAATATATATTTTTAATGGGTAAAGCATGTTTAATCGACTCATAAGCCCCTTTATGATCCTGATCTAGATGGGTCAAAATCAGTTGGTTCAACTCGCCCACACCATTCACCGATAAAAAGGGCAAAATGATTTGCTTGCCTACGCTAAATTTAGCTTCATCATAATTTCCACCCGTATCAATCATCAGTGTCTGTTCTTGATCACGGATAAAAATCGCTTGTCCCTGCCCGACATCCAATACTGTCAACTCAAACTCATTTTGACTCGAATCAATCATTATTAAAGGCACAAAGCATAATACTGACCAGGTTTTGGATACTACACCACGCGGTAAAAACAGAATCATTAACCCTAGGCATAAACTCAGCAACACCCAAATGTTCATCGCCATCGGTTGTAATGCAGGTGAAAAAAGATGTTCTAAACCCTGCATCAAAATAAGCAAAGCTGAAATACCCTCATCATTGATTTGGAAAATCAGACTTCCCAAAGGCTCAAAAATGAAATAGCACAATGCCGCGATCACATCTAAGGGAACAATCACGATACCAATCCATGGAATGGCGAATAAATTGCTCAATGGCGTAATCCAGGCCACCTGTTTAAAGAAAACCAGCATCAATGGAAATAAGGCCAGAAAGATTTTCCACTGTGATTCGATTAAAATTTTAACTTGGGTTTTAACCGCCTGAACATTGGTCTTAATTTCTTCAGCATGACTTTGCTGTTGCACAGTTTGATAAATACGTAACAACACAAAGCATGCACCATAGGACAGCCAGAACGCAGCCGATAAAATACTAAACGGGTCAAATATCAATAAAATTGAAGCACTAAACAGCAAAATACTTAAAGGTTGAACTTTCTGTTGGAACAGTACAAATCCACTGATCAATAAGCACGTGAGCAAAGTTCTGAGGGCTGGAATTTCAAACCCCACAAAAGCACAATACAACAGCACGCAAATACAAAAAGGCAAAATCAATAGATATTGCTTTGGCCACTTTAAATAAGCTTTTGGACAATAGCGGCAAATCAATTGATGCAAGCTCCAACATACTAATAACGCAAAAATCAGCACATGTGGTCCTGATATTGCCAGCAAATGGCTCATGCCAAAGCGCTGAAATAACTGTTCAGTTTCGGGTTTGAGTAAACTTTTATCTCCTGTTAACAAAGCCAAAAGTAGCCCTTTATGCTTTACAGGCTGCTGATCAATAAAATTTCGTAGCGCTAGGCGTTGTTGTTCCATCCACAGTTGGATCTGATTTGAAAAAGAATGCTGTTGCCTTACATATCGACCATACCCCAAAGCAGAAATATCTTGCTCACACAGCTTTTGTACCGAGATCACTTTAAAGCCCGACATAATATTTTGCTGGACATACCATTGCTCTTGATCAAAAACACCTTGCGTTGCATAGCTATGCGCCGGCAGAAGTTTCCCCTGCAAACGATAATATTGACCCAGTTCAAGTACAGGTTGATGATGGGCATCTATTTCATGTTTTAAAAATGCCTGCCATTGCACAACTTCAGCATGTCGATTCAACACCTGTATTTTTTGTTGTATCGTTTGATCGCCCAATTGATTGATGTTTTTAACATGAACAACTACTTCAACTGGTTCAGCCTGCTTCTCTCGAAACTGTAAACGGTCATTGAGTTGATGATAGGCATAACTATAGCCAAGCGTAATGCCCAGGCTGAATCCTATACAGAGCTGTAAAAATTTAAACCACAAAGAGTGAGCTTGTTTTAAAATAGTGAGCTTTAAAAGCAAGAACAGAATGAAAAGAGCAATACAAGGAATCAGTAAAGACTGCAAAAATGGAAAAGTTTTTCCCATGCTCGCAATACCGATGATCCAGCCCACACAGATTAATTGAATCATTATTTTTATAAGTTTTTTTATTTTGTGCAATATTAAAGCCCACCGCAGTGAGCTTCAATCAATTTTTTAATTTGTCGATCAGTGTCTAAGCATCAATCCAGACACCATCTTGCATATGCAAAATCGAATCACCGGTTTGAGCCAATTGTTCATCATGGGTCACAATCAGCATCGCCATATTGAATTCGCTGCGTAATTCACTGAGCAGTTCAAAAATTTTTACTGCATTTTTACGGTCCAAGTTCCCCGTCGGCTCATCGGCCAGCATCAGTTCAGGCTTAGCCACCAAAGCACGCGCCAAAGCCACACGCTGACGTTCACCACCAGACAACTCGCCCGGTTTATGGGTCATACGGTGCGACAATCCGACGCGATTCAGCAAGTATTCTGCTTGCTCTTTCGACTGCTTATAGTTGGTTCCTGCCCGTAGCATCAGCGGCATTGCGACATTTTCCAAGGCGGTAAATTCAGGCAATAAATGATGGAATTGGTAAACAAAACCCAAATGCTGATTCCGTAAATAACCCCGTTCAGCTTCACCCAGATTATCAAAGCGCTTGCCGTTTAAAAAGACTTGTCCTGCTGTAGGGCAATCCAGACCACCCAACACATGCAACAAGGTACTTTTACCCGAACCACTTGAACCGACAATCGAAACAAACTCACCTGCTTTAACTTGTAAAGACAAGTCCTTGATCACTTCTACTGTGGTTTTGCCATCAGTAAAACTTTTCGAGATATTTTTCGCTTCGAGGACAATATTACTCATAACGTAAGGCCTCTGCAGGTTGAGTTTTAGCAGCACGCAAAGCTGGGTAGATAGTTGCAAGAAAGCTTAAAAGTAATGATAAACACACAATGACAACCACATCTTGCCAGCGCAAATACGACGGTAAATAATTAATGAAGTAAGCATCAAACAGGTTCAAACCAAATGTGGTATTGAGCCAGCCAATCACACCACTAATACTTGAAGCAAAAATAATCCCGAGAATGGCACCAGAAACGGTACCAATCACCCCGATGATTGTCCCTTGCACCATAAAAATGCGAGTGATGGTCGCAGGTGAAGCACCTAGGGTACGCAGAATCGCAATATCGGATTTTTTATCCGTGACCACCATCACCAGTGATGACACGATATTAAATGCAGCCACCAAAACAATCAGGAACAAAAGCAAGCTGACCATGGCTTTTTCCATCTGGATGGCACTAAACAAATTACCATGGGTAAACGTCCAGTTCGATGCATAGAAATTGCTTGGCAAGTCTTTGACAATATCATCCGCAACTTCAGGTGCAAGGAAGATATCATCCAGTTTTAAACGGACACCTTGAGCACCATCGGGCAAGCGTAACAGGGTCGAAGCATCATTCAAGGCGATATAGCCCATCATTGAATCGACTTCTGCCCCAATACTGAAAATCCCGACAATTTTAAAACGCTTGAAACGCGGCACTACACCGGCTGGTGATGGCGTTGCTTCTGGAAGGACTAAAGTAATATTGTCATTTAAGCCTAGACCGAGTGAATCGGTCATTTGTTTACCTAGAACAATGCCAAATTCACCTTTTTTCAGGCTATCAATACTGCCTGCAATCATGTGATCTTGGATGATCGAAACTTTCTTTTCATAGGAAGGTTCAATCCCCGTGACCATGATTCCAGCTACCTGTCCTTGCGCTGTAAGCATCCCCTGTAACTGGGTAAATGGTGCTACGCCTTTAACATGCTCATGTTGTTCAACTTTTCTTGCAAGTTCAGGCCAATTTGTTAAAATTTGTGTTGAAGAAACAGTAGCTTGAGGTATCATTCCTAAGACGCGGTTTTTCAGTTCTCGGTCAAAGCCATTCATCACAGATAAGACTGTAATGAGGACGGCTACACCTAATGTGAGGCCGATCATAGAAACCAGAGCAATAAAAGAAATAAAGTGGTTACTACGCCGTGCGCGAGTATATCTCAACCCTATATACAGCGAAATTGGTTTAAACATACCATTTAGTCCGAGGAATAATTATGGAAAATTTACAGCATCAAAGCGGCAACATGGAACGTCGCGTTATGTCGCGTATAGATGCTGCCTTGCGAATTAATTATCAGATTATTTCTAATGATGTCGCGTTTAATGACCCTTACGATCCTAACTTTGTACTGCCACGCTATTTTCTACTACTCGCAGAATTAGATCAATTTGATCATGCAATAAACTACGAATTAGAACAATTATCTGAAAGAGATCAACAAATTGCTCGAATCTTATCCTTATTCAATCAAAAATTAAACCTTATTACCGGTTCTTTGTACGATGCAATTGTACAATCCATGTTACCCGTCCCTGAAAATGTCAATTTTTCAGAAACCGGGTTCAGTTTCTTTAATGAGCATCCAATTCAGGAAGGAACCTATATTCATGTGACCTTAAGCCACCCTGAAAATTTCTTTCATATTGCAGCAACTGCACAAGTGGTTTATAGCCGAGCTGAAGAGAATGGTAAATTCCGTACTGGCGCCTATTTCATTACCTTACATCCACAAGATCGGGTTAAACTGAGCGAATGTATTACGGTAAGCAAGACTAAAGATTAAAAATTTAAATGCCCGATTTAATCTTGTGGGCGAGCTTACGACTCGCCTTAAGGTCACGATAAAAATAGACAAACAAGCCAAACAATAAAATAAATGCCCCGACAAAAACCATTGCCGATAATGACTCGTTATTCAGTACCGCACCAATAAATAAAGCAATCATCGGGGTCATCACCGTGGTTAATGACAAAGTTGTCGCTTGAATATTTTGCACCAATTTGAAATAGCAGAACATTGCAATCAGTGATGCCATTATCACAGCATAAAGCAGTGCCAATAATGACTTGGCATTAGGAATATGGGTGGGTGCATATTGCCAGATAAAAGGTACAATACAGATTGCAGCTACAGTTGAAACAAAAATAGAACCGGTTGCCTGTGCCACAGGATCAATATTCGCATTCACTTTCTTGACCCAAAAAATCGATAAAGCATAGGTAAATACACTCAGCAACATGAGGCCAATACCAATGGGATTGACATGTTGATTTTCACCGCCAAAACAAATAATGGCCAAGCCTGCAACTGCAATCAACATGCCCAGCCACTGTAAGCGACTTAAACGCTGTTTAAAGCCAAAGCGTCCAATCAGACCCGCCATAATCGGTGCCAAACCAAACATCAGGGCAATAATGCCTGAGCTTAAATAGCTGGTCGCAATATAAGTGAAAATCTGCGATCCGATTAAACTAAACGACCCGGCCAAATAGCTATGCCAAGAAGTTTGGTTGATGGGAAATTTAACCTTTAGAATCAACAATAATACGACTGCAAGGGGTAAGGCAATAAAAAACCGCAGCACCAATGCCCACATTAAATGCAGGTCAGAGACACTCCACACAATAGCCAGTGGTGTCGTGGCCCAAATAAATACCAATAAGGCATAGGTTGAAACAATATTGGCTTTAGAAGGCATATGGGGCTCAGCTTAGAGTGCAGTTTTACGTTTCTGTTTCTGGATGGTTTGATCGAGGGAACTGGAAAATTCACGTTTATCGCGCTCAGAAATCGGCGGTGGCCCACCAGTGTTGACACCTGCCCCGCGTAATGAATCCATAAAATCACGTAAATGCAGACGGGCTTTTACATTCGCCGTGGTATAAACCTCACCGCGTGGATGAATTGCAATACCGCCCTTTTCAATCACAAGCGCTGCAAGCGGAATGTCTTGGGTCATCACAATATCATGCTCTTTCATGCGATCTATGATTTCTTTATCGGCCGCATCCGCCCCACTCATCACCTGAATGGAATTGATTCGAACTGAAGGAGTAATCCCGACATTTTGATTGGCGACAAAAGTGACTTCTAACTGATAACGATCTGAAGCGCGAATAATGACTTCACGTAGAATTTTAGGTAATGCATCGGCATCGACCCAAAGTTTAAATGGCAGCACAAAGCATCCATAGCAAGAAAATATTAAGAGCTAGTTTAACAAATTCGTATGACAAGAGGATGGATAAATCCATTGCGTCAATTCCCTACCTGATATTTGAATGCGATGAACCTGGTTTTTATACCTAGGTTTTCTAATACAAGCAGCTCTTAGTATGGGTATTGAGCACTTTTCTCATAATTTGATGGTTAAATTTAGCCAGATGACTTGAAATTTTAAAATAACCCTCGATTTAATATACAAATACAACCCAACATCAATTGTGAATATGAAAAATCAGAATAGACCAGAAATTATCACCATTGAAGATCAAAACTTTGGCAGCCATGTTGAACACTGGAATTTACTCACAGACAACCCAACGACAGATGTGCCAAAGTGGCTTGGTCTAGCGCTGAATGCACCGGTTATGCCAATGGGTTTGTGTGCCGAAGAATGTGACATGGACGAAACCACATGGCTCATTCAAGGACCAAAGAAAGCAGCGGTACAAATAAACCAAGTGATTGCGGTTGAAAATAACAAGCCACAAGCGGTGAAAACTGCTTTTCCAAGTTTCGAAGGCCCGTATAAAGTTGAGGCCAAAATTGAACGTATTATTAGCTGTAAATCCAATACGCAGGCTGTTTTACGCTTAAACCTAGGTGCAAATACCACTGTTTATGCCTTTGATACCCTCTATAGCGTGAATCATGAACACTATGAAAAAGGTCAAACCTATCTGGCTCAGTTAAATGCATGGGCTTATGAACTTGAAGCGGTTTCCGACCATGAACAACTGGTGGTCGATGATCCTGCTTCCATTAAGCACCATCGTGCTTTAAATGATATTTTAGCGGCCAATGACGGCGTTGCCCCTGCCAATTTGCAAGAACAAATTGATGCCTGGGAGCCTAAATCGGAAGATGATAAAGCACCGGTCACCGTCGATTTCTCAAAAATGGTGGCTTATCTTTATGGTGAAAATATGGGCCAAGAAGATGAAGCCTGGTTCCAGGGTAATATTGTCGGTAAAACGTCAATGTCCTTTATGGAGCAAGACTACACGCTTTATGATGTGGCCTTAATTCATGATGACAATCAAGAAGCAACCCTGATCCGTATTGCAACCCAGAATGCAGCCTATAAAGACTTCCAGATTGGTCAATTTATTCGAGGCAATCTGTGGATTCAAGTCAATATTCATTCTAAAAAACAGTAAGCTACAAACAGCAGCTCAATATTTTGATAATCAATCTCACGATTTAGCTGCTTTTTTTATGTCGGTTTTTTATTATCTGGTTTCAAATGATGCTTCATGTTTATCCACAGTCAAACATTATATTTAACCCTAGTTACGGATAAGCTAAATTTCTAACGACATGAATTTTTGGCTTATTCTTCTGACAGAGTTGATAGGCACATAGAGAAGAAAATATGCCTGCTAGGAAACCGGAAATAGCCCGATG